>NZ_FOCH01000008.1:0-158802 GCF_900110055.1 Paenibacillus sp. OK076 | reverse complement strand
TGTATTAGGCATGCCGCCAGCGTTCGTCCTGAGCCAGGATCAAACTCTCCAATAAAGTATTGAAAAGAGCGATAAGCTCATTTTGAAACTGACGAGATTAAAAATCTCATTTTATGCTCCAGTCGATCCAAGCCAAGGCTTGTCTCAAACTTTCACATTCATTCTGCAAGCAGAATGTTTACTCACTCGTTGTTCAGTTTTCAAAGATCAAACTTGTTTCATTGCCGCGTGTTGTTCACCTCAGCAACTCTTATATCTTATCACATCCGAACCAACTTTGCAAGTTCTTTTTTTAAGTTTCTTTCGAAGCTTATTTCATTCGCTTGCCGCACCATGTTTCTCGTGTTTTCTTGGCCGGAATTAGAATATACCATGTACAAAAATAAATTGCAACACTTAATTAATATTTCTCTATCCTCGTTTTATGAGAACAATAGAACCGTTATATTCCCCTTCTATATCATACTAAGTCATAGTCTTGAAATCAGACCCTATCTGCTACACTCTATAGATATGACAATACTAATTATCATTAACTTATTGAGAAAGGGTAATAGTTACTGTTCATAGCAAACTGATATTCTATTCGTTTTGAAGAAACACTAACTAGCAGCTAAAGGGATGCTTAGTTTTATATCGATTATTCAATAGCTTCTATAGCAATATATGAAATCAAATTTTAATAAACCTGCAATGAATAGATACTTACTCTCTCCATAAAAGATGCGTAGTGACTCTAGTTTCTGTTCTCTAATATATACTCATTGAAACAATAAAAGGATCAGCGTATATTTGCTAGCCAACTTCTCAGCATCCCCTTCTCCCCTCAGCCCCTGAACCTTCCCATCATAACTGTATCGTAATACCGACCGTCCGCGTGTCGCCGATCCTTTTTCAAAGTTCCCTCTATCTCGAAGCCCATTCTTCTGTAAAGCTCCATCGCCTTATCGTTCGTCCCCACCACGTTCAAGGTCATTTTCTCAATTCCATTCGTATCTGCCCAATCTATCGATAGTTCGAGTAGTTTCTTGCCGATCCCGTATCCCCAGAACTCTTTCGCTACACAAACACCAAATTCAACCTTATGAGAAAATCGCTTTAGATCAACTCCTTCACATCTGGAATACCCGACGATTTGTTCCTTTACGACAGTAACGAGAAACAGGTTTCTCTCTTTTTCCGAGTCCGACCGAATTATGTGTTCAAATCCAGCTGGATCAATAAAGCCTTCACCTTGCTCACGATCCATATACTCGGTTTCTCCATCCATCTGTACACGAAGTGAAGACAATACCTCAGCATCCTTTTCAATTGCGGACCTAATCGAATAGGTCAATCCTTTTACATTAAACTCCTGTTGATCGATGATCATACGCCATAATCCCTCCATTCTATTTTATTTTGCATATCCTATTCATGGCTCTACCCCACCTCAGACGGACTCTTGCCCGTAAGCATCTTGAACACCTGACTGAAATACGTCGCGTTGCGGAACCCTGTCATCTCGCTAACTTCGTAGACCATGTAATGCCCTGACTGTAATAGCTCCAACGCACGTTGAATCCGATACCCGTTTACATAACTCACAAAGTTCTCTCCGGTCACTCTCTTGAACAGCTGACTCAAATATTTGGGGTGCACAAACAGTCCCTTGGCAATGGCTTCAAAACTGATTTCTTCAGCATAATGCATTTCCACGTACTGTTTCACCTGCTCCACTAGTTTATTGGTTTTTTTCTCGCCCATTTCTTTACGTATCTGTTCCATCCAGTTTCGAATAATACCATCCATCCAGCATATCAGATCCTGCAGCCCATATTTCGATTGGATTTCCCGCAAAAAATGGCTCATCGCGAGCGGCGGTGCCAGCATGGGATAATGTCGGTTCCAACTATGAATTAACGTGTCGAACAGGCTCACGGCCACAACTTGCACATCCTGAATACTGGCACCACCCCCTTCCTCCAACAGATTGCGAAGCTGAACCCATATCTCCTCTGCCAGATCAGTCCTCATATCTGCCCATGACTCATTCCATTGTCGCAGCAATAGCGAGTAATCCGTTGCGCTCGGCGTTAAAGCAGCAGATGAATCATATCGATATACACGACTCCCGCCCTGAAACTCTGCTTTCTCCAGCGCCTCCCTGCTCTCCAGATAAGAGTCCATCACTTCGCATAAGTGCCCTTTGGACGTTCCAATACCTGCGCTCATTTCGATCTTGAGGTACGTAAAAATCTGATCAATCATCCGTTCAACAATGGACTCAAATTGCTCTAGCGGGTCCCTCTCGTCAAATAGAAGCAGCACAAACACCTGATCCGAGTAATCCACGATCTCCACCTGGCAGTCGTTTATTTGCGAAGTCTGCTCTTTGACGGTCTCCTGAATTATATCTGCTGCCCCATATCTTAATAGCTGCCAGTCCCGCTCTTTCATCTTTGTCAGAAATGCAGGCCGGTACAACTGTAGACTTATTGCGCGCACTTGAGAGGGTATGCGAATACCCACATAATCCATACGCTCCGCAGGCAGCTCCTCTTCCCGATAGCGCGTGGTTAACAGCTCGTGAAGAAATAGTTTGCGAAGATAAGGAACCACCCGTCCAATCTCCTGTTTGTATGTCCGCTCTAGCTGCTCATGCCGCTCACGCACATCCTGTTCCAGTAACACCTCACGCAGAACAGACTCAATCTCCTCCACTTCCGCAGGCTTCAGCAAAAAATGATTCACGCCCCAACGCATGGCCGCCCGGGCATTCTCGAATTCGTCATATCCACTAAGAATGATGATCGGCAGATGGGGATGGTCCCGCCGCAACGCCTGCGTGAGCTTAAGTCCTGTCATTCCTGGCAAATAGACGTCCGTCATCACAAGATCGGGGCGCAGCTGTTGGAACATCTCCAGTGCATCCACGCCATTGGAAGCAGTTCCTGCAATGCGGAGGCCAATGGATGGCCAATCAATATGGTCGGTCAATGCTTTTACAATATGCGGGTCATCGTCTATGAGCATAATGCTTTTCATTCATTTTCACCGCCCAGCCATAAGTTTAATTGTTCTTCCGTCTCGATACGCGGCAGCGTAATGGTCACTCCTACTCCGCCCAATTCACCTGCGCATATATCAATGCCATACCCCATGCCACAATACAGTTGAATGCGTTGATGTACATTACGTATCCCAATGCCCGTTGTCTCCTCCAGCTTCCAGCCCTCAGGCAAGCCCTGTCCGTTATCTCTTATGCAAATGATGATTTTGGATGGTGGATCGATGCCCTCCAATTCGCGCATATCCACCTGTATGCGAAGTTTTCCTTCCTTTGGATGCCCATGCATGACTGCATTCTCGATAAAAGGCTGTAAAATGATTTTGGGAATGTAACAGCCTCGCACTCTCGGATCAATCTGTTCCTGATAATCAATAGAGAACGGAAGACGCTCTGACTGAATGCTGACGTAACAACGAGCATGCTCCAACTCATCCCGTACCCGGATGAATAGTCTGCCGCCGCTCAATCCGATACGCAGCAGTTTGCTGAGTTGTACAATCATGCGGCTGATGTCCTTGGCCTCATAATCGAGAGCACGCCAGTGGATCATGTCGAGTGTGTTGTACAAAAAATGCGGTTTGATTTGCGCCTCCAGTAAACCGGTCTGTGCTTCACGCTTCGCTCGGCTCTCTTCTTTGACCCGCTCCATCAACTCCGTCAATTGTGATGCCATATGATTGAATCCATACGCCAAATGGGCATATTCCTCGGTAAACGAAAGCTGAACCCGGGTATTGAAATCCCCCTTCTCCAATTGCCTCATCCGCTTGATCAGCTGACGTAAAGGACGAACAATCCGCCAAACGAACAGATACGCAAGTACCGCCGAAAATAGTAACCCCAGCACAGCTATTCCAAGGACCTGCCATCCGGCTTGCCTCACAGGAGATAATAGTGTGTGAACAGGGATGGTCTGTACCAATCGCCACTGAAGCATGGCAGGTCTTGAATACAGAACAAGCTGCGCTCCACCAGGCTTGGCGGAAACCACTTCAAAGCCGTCCTCCCCATGTTCAACATGCTCCTGAATCCATGCACGATCGACGACTGGTTCGCTTTCCCCAGCAGCAGCGAAATTAGCAGATACACTAATAGAAGGAAAAATTCCCGAGGCTCCATGAATTGAACTCAAATCCTCACCAGAATTCACCTCTAAATTGTCATCGCCCATCTGCATGACGACGTTACCTGCGGTATCCACCAACAGTACCTGTCCATCCAGCACCATCGGCATATCCGCAAATCTACGTACAATATCGGCGCGACTCAGGCGGATGAGCACGTAGGCTACCGTACCACCCCGGCTGTCAAAGATTCGCTGGGCGTATCCGATTAGCGATTGGCCTGATTCGTTTTCCCGCAGAGGTACCCAAGCCGCATCCGCATGCTCCAGTGCAGCAAACCATGAATCACCGGCAATCGTATCCACTGGATAAATGCGGTCGGCCATCGTGACAGCGACACCGTTGAAGGCATCCGTATACAGCTCCACGGAGGTAATACCTTCACTGACTACCACCGTATGATCCAGTATTTTGGATACCTCACGCCGTTGGTGGATCTGTGTCAGCCTTCCCGCTCCTTTCGTTTCAAGCAGACTCGACAGCTCACGGTTGCTCGCCAAAGAATAAGCCGTGCCTGTCACACCTGTAATAAAATCAAACCCGCGGCGTGTACTCTCATTCAGAAGAGCAAGTCGTGCTTTGCTAATCTCGGTAAACGTGACGGCAGAGAACGACTGGTATGCCAGCCAAACAATAACCGAGACGAGAAGTAGATTAAACGCAATAAAGCAAGTCACCATCAACGTGGAGAGCTTGCTTTGTTGCAGCTTATGATTTAGGAATAACGATAATCTTCGTTTCCGCATGGAATCAACTCGTTTCGTCTTGGAATTACCCTTTGAGCCCAGAGGTCGCGATTCCTTCCACGAAATACTTTTGACACACGATAAATACGATAAAACAAGGCACCAGTGACAGCACTGACATTGCAAACATCGGTCCCCAATCCGATTGAGAACTGGAATCGAGGAACAGGCGTAAGCCCAGCGGCACCGTGTATTTGCTGACATCACTCAGATAGATCAACTGACTGAAGAAGTCATCCCATGTCCACAAAAAGGTAAAGATCATCGTCGTCACCAGCGCCGGAAAGGCCAGCGGAATGATAATTTTGGTGTAAATTCGTACAGGACCACATCCATCAATCGTCGCCGCTTCATCCAGCTCTTTGGGCAATCCCCGGAAGAACTGGACCATCAGGAAAATGAAGAAGGCATCGGTCGCCAGCCATTTCGGCACCACCAGCGGCAGATACGTATTCACCCATTCCAGATGGTTAAACAGAATATATTGAGGGATCAGCGTCACATGGTGCGGCAGCATGATCGTCATTAGCATTAAGCCAAAGCAAATCGCTTTGAACCGAAAATTCAATCTGGCAAAGGCATATGCCGCCATCGAGCAAGAGATGACATTGCCAAGCACAGCGCCCAGCGACAGGACGACGGAGTTGGTCAGAAAACGGGAGAAGGGATTGCCCTGAATGCCCGTCCAGCCATTGATGTAATTTTGCCAGTTCCATTCTCGCGGCCAAAACCAAGTCTCGGTGAAAATCATATGTCCCGGTTTGAATGAACTGCCCAGCATCCAGAGCACCGGATACAGCATGACAAAGGCAATAACCGAGATCAGTACATGTTTGGCGACTACCCACGCAGCAGAATTTCGTTGTCCAATCATGATTTTCCACCATCCTCATAGTGCACCCACAGCTTGCTGCTGCGGAATACCAGCAATGTAAAGACACCGATCAGGATCACCAGCACCCAGGCCATCGCGGACGCATAACCCATCTGGAAGAACGAGAACCCTTTTTTGTACAGGTATAAAGAGTACATTAAAGTTGAATTGACTGGCCCCCCGCTGCCGTTACTGATGACAAAAGCCTGAGTAAATGACTGGAAGGAGGTAATCAGCTGCATCACGAGATTGAAAAAGATCACCGGTGACAGAATCGGCAGTGTGATATAAAAGAATCTCCGGAGCGGTCCTGCTCCATCTACCGCGGAAGCTTCGTCATACTCAGGTGGAATCTGTTTCAAGCCTGCCAGGAAAATAATCATCGACGATCCGAACTGCCATACGGACAGCAGTACGATCGAATACAGGGCATATTTCGGGTTGGCGACCCAATCGGGTGCCTTAATGCCGATCATGGCAAGTACCCCATTAAGCAGTCCGTCACCGCCCAGCATTTTGCGCCACAGCATCGCAATTGCGACACTGCCCCCAAGCAGGGTTGGGATGTAATACACCGTACGGTAAATGCCGAGCCCACGAATGCCTTTGTTCAACAGCATCGCCACCAGCAGGGCAAAAATCAGCTTGATCGGTACGGAGACAGCGACATACGTAAATGTGACTTTGAGCGATTGGATAAACAGTTTATCCGATGTAAACATCGTGGTGTAGTTATCCAGACCGACCCAGGAAGGGGCGGCCAGGATACTGTAGTCGGTGAACGAAATGTATAAGGAAACGAGCATCGGCCCAAGTGTCAGAAACAATAAACCAACCAGCCATGGGGCCAGAAACAGAAGCGCTGCTCCATTATGGGCATATCTCCGCTTCACCCGCCGGGCTGTTACACGCTCGGTTCGTGCTTGACTGATCTGTGTTGTACTCATCTTCGCAACCTCCCCGCGGAATATGAAGTCTGGAACCATTCAAGTGTTATTGACTTGATGCAAGTGTCGCCTTGGCCCCTTCAATGAACTGGGCAATCACATCCGGTGTATTGCCTTGACCGAAGGCGATCTGCTCGCTTGCACTCTTGAAGCTGGTATCCACTTCGGAAAATCCTTGTGGGTATGGCGGATCAATTTCACTGGAGTTTTTCGATACCACATCGATAAATTGGAAGATGGCTTGCTCCGCTTCTGGTAGCGTAGGCTGCATCTTCTCACGGATGCTGGCATTGACGGGTACGCCGCGCTCCGAGCCAAGAATGGCGGTAGCTTCGGGATCATTGACCATGAAGTCGATAAACATCGCCACTTCCTTCGGATGTTTTGTTTTGGCATAACCGGACAGGAACTGACCTGCTTTCAGGTATTCACCGATTTGCTTTTCACCCACACCGTGCGGAAGCACTTGTATCCCAAGCTTATGATCCTGGTTTTTGTTCACCTGCTGGAACGTCAGCAATTGGTTAGACCAAGCAAAGTCCATGGCCGCTGTACCAAGCGAAATCGGGCGTGTCTCCAGTGCATTCGTAGTGGATGCCGTCACTTCCGCAGAGGTTGCCCCCCCGTTCTCACGAAGCGCCCCCCACATGTCAAACCATTGCTGAAGCTCCTCGCTGGTAGCTGTCAACGTCCCGCCATCAAATAGTCCCTTGCCTGTTTGCCGGATAAATACCTCAAACATGTTCGTGGTTCCTGATACATCCGCCGAACCGTAGAAACCGTCACCTTTCTCTGCTGCAATCTTGGCCGCTATGTCGCTAAAATCCTTCCACGTCCAGCTTTCCTGCGGCTCCTCGATCCCGAGCTCCTGGAATACGGTGGCATCATAGATGACACCTGGCGCATTTACACCCAATGTAATGGCGTATAATTTATCGTCAATCGATCCGGCTTTGAGCATGCTCTTGTCATGGTCTTCTGTGCGCAGCTCTTTGCTCTCTGCATATGGGGTCAGGTCAAGCAATGCACCACGCCGGGCAAAGTCGGTTAGAAAAGCGTAATCCATCTGTATGATATCCGGTGCATTTGAACCGGCTACCTGTGTAGTCAGCTTGTCAAAGTATCCGTCCCAACCGGAATATTCCGGCTTAATGGTAATGCCAGGGTGCTTCTCTTCAAACAGCTTAATCACTTTGGTCGTGAGATCGTGGCGAGTCTGTGATCCCCACCAGGTCATACGAAGTTCAATTTTGCCGGAAGTGTCTCCTTCTTCTCCTTCATTGGTTGAAGCAGACGGGGCTGATGATCCTCCGGAACAGGCTGTAGCAAACATTAACAGGGATAGGCAGAACAAGGTTACCCACTTTTTGGTATTCAACATGAATGAATTTCCTCCCCTTTTGCTTTTATGGAATCGCTTACAAAAACTATTGTAACGGCCTATGGCTGCTCATGACATAAACAAAAGTAAGCTTTCCTGTCAAAAAAGTAAGGGGTTGGGACAAGTGTCCATTCAATTGTCATCGATAATCCAGTGATTAAATAACCACCAGAATTGATGCACCTGGTGGTTATTCATATATACAGCATTCTTCGTGCGGCGCACTGTGCCTCGCTCCATCTCAACGGTAGTCATCCTGACGTCTGCATTGAAACGTTAAAGTAGATACCATGTAAGATTTCGATCAAGGTATCCTGTGGTTTTACTGACACTTTCAGGATTGCGTCACAACAGTTGATGACACCTTAGGCTGGGCCAGATGTTTCTTCATCTTCGCTACTTCGGTTCCTGCCAGCATCATAATGCCAATACCGTGATTGTCATTCGTTACTGTGAGCAGGTCTTTATTGTAATATTCTGCGGTAAAGGCATATCTCGACCCACTGCATACACCATGTACATTGCCCTGACGGTCAATCGCTTTACGGGTTAATCCGCTCCAGGCCCGTTCAGCTGCTTCAAAGTAACGTGCAGGTTGATTTAACCAGCCAAACCGCACTCCCCGTGCAAAACCATATGCAAACATCGCTGTACAGGAGGCTTCCTGGTATGTTTCCGAATCATTCAATACCTGATGCCACAATCCGCCCTCTCCTTGCAGAGCTGCATATCCTTCACATAATTCATTAAAGAAGCCAATTAAAGCCGGGCGATCCGGGTGCTCTGCTGGCAAAGCTTCCAATACCTCAGACAGTGAAAAGAGCGTCCAACCATTTCCCCGTCCCCACGGAATCTGTGTCGCCTGTCCATATTTGAAATCGAATACGTGGGACATGATCTTGAATTCAGGCATGAACAGATACTTCCGATACAATAAAAATTGTCTGGCTGCTTCGTCCAGTGCTGAATTATTCCCCTTCAGTCGGGCATACCGCACAAGAAACGGAGTGCTCATATAAAGGTCGTCGGCCCACATCGTATTCTCGGCAAACTCACCGATACACTCGCGGTAAAATGCCCCGTCCTCCTGTCGCTCCAACCGAGTCAGCATAAAATCTGCAATTCGTTCGGCAATCGGCAAGAACGTCGGCTCCTGACATTCGGAGTAGGCCTCCAGCATTGCGGAGCCAAAAGAGCCACAGTTATCCAGCATTTTCATCATAACCAGCTGCTGGTTAATTGCCGGAAAACCGTACTGCTCCCGATCCCATAATGAGTATTCATCCATACGGGTACACAACTGCACGTGTTCTGACGCATAACGTGTAATGTCAGGTCGCTGCAAATAACGTCCAGTCTGCAACAAACCATACACGGTGACACCTAAAGGATAGTCCCAGCGACCATAGTTGGTTACACTGCCTACTGTCCATTTGTTACTGAGCATTGCATTTTCATAATATGGACGTATCCACGCATCCGGTCTGTCCAATCGCCAATATATGCGTTCCTTCCGTCCTTTATAGACTCGATCTATACGCATTAGATCCTGCAAATCAGGTTCGACGTCCTCCGATGCAAAAGGTCCAAGATATAGCCACGACTCTCCAGAAGCTCCGTGCACACGTTGGGGAAGCTCCATCTCCAGTTGCTCTCCATTCACCGTTGCGTTTATCACAAAACTCCATGGCTCATCCGTATCACTACATTCACTGCGAACCAACAGGTCGTTCCGTCCAAAAGATGCGGGTATGTTCACCTCGAATGGACCCGCTTCCTTTAATTGCACTGCCGATACGCCGTTCATCCATATAGTCAGCGGCCCGGAAGATTGACCAGACAAACGGATTGGACCATCGCTTAAATCCCTGTTCATCAACCGTGTCCACGCATAGACTTGCTGACCAGGAAGATGTCCGTACATTCTCTCCAAAGACGGTTGCATCTGCTTTTCCTCTGACCACAGCGCATCAGGCAGCCACTCCAGTCTGTGATCCTCTTCTGACCCGAGCAGATTCCATTCCGGATGACTGTCCTCCGAACTCACAGGTTTGGAATATACCCATCCGGCCTGTCCCTGTCTCTCCTGGAAAGGAGCAAGCACATTCAGAATTCGTACTTTCCCCTCGTCCGAGCCAAACTGGCATCCAAATCCCGCAGGTGTATACTTCATCTCCAGGAGCAACGTATTCCATCCCTGCTTTATGTCGATTCCCAGCTTTATAGTCGCGTCCAGGTTGATCTCATCCATGACCGTGGAGCGATATACCAATTGCTCGTTAAAATAGAAGCGAACCGGTCCATAACAGCGGACCAGCACATCCAGATTTCGATCTTCATCTCCCCAGACCAGCGCTGCGGCATAGGAAGTCTGCCCTTTATGTGCATCAGGGAAACGTTTACTCAAATTCAGATCATACAGACCCTTCTCATTTTGCAAAATACCAGACTTCTGAAATACCCGATATACAAAACCAGCCTGCGCATTGGCGCCTATATACCTCTCAGCCAGCACCTTCAGCACCTGATCCTGATCTTCTCCGAATCGATAATACATGCTCTGCGGTTCACTGAAATACGTTGTCATTGAATGCCCACATTCCTTTCCCGATGGATTATATAGGTATAGCGCTTAACCTTTGTGAGAAAATCCCTTTTTGGCTAACGTTGAAGAACCTCGTTTATCGTTGGAACAGCCGAATAATAAACCAAGTATAACTGACCTGCTTCCCGGTGGCTACAGGTTTTTGTTTGCGCTTACAAATAAATAATTGTATTGTCAGTCTGACGATAAGACAAAACAACGGACTACATCGTTGTAGTCCGTCTCATGTAAATTAAAATTATCCGAAGATGTCAAATTTAATGAATAGCTTCTCGGTTTCTTCATATACAGATGTGGCTGGCACTATAACAATGTGTACAAGGATGACCAACTGTTAAATTTCCACAGCTACGCCGTAATGGTCAGAGACCACAGGGCCGTTCTTTCCGTTGAGAACTACCGTCGAAGACTTCGCCTGTACCGGACGATTCGAGAAAATATAATCAATACGCAGATCGCGTTTGTTATCCGCCCAGCCGGCAATGGCTTTGACCACGGTTGCACCGTCATCCTTTTGCTCAGCCGTCGTATACAGGTCATTCCAGCCCTTGCTCATCATATAATCGTAGCCTTCCCCACGTACTTCCGCGACATTATTGAAATCACCCATAATATACAGCGGCTGGTCCATATATGGAGCAAGCTTGCTCTCGGTTAGTTCCCACTGTCCCTTGAAAGGTTCTTGTTCATCATCCCACCAGTTATAGTGTCCATTCACAAACCAGGCTGCTTCACCTTCACCTTGGACGGCCGTCTTTATACCCATAATTTTGCGTGTCCGGTAGTTGTCGTAATCCCGCATATAGGATACATATTCACCAAAAGCCTGTGTAATCGGCGTCCTGCTCAGGATGGCCAGCCCTTCATCGTATTTTTGGAAACCGATATGGGCCGGAATCCATGTCCAGTAATAGGTTTCGGTCAGTTGCGTAAGCAGAACGTAGGCGTAGTTGTCTTTTTTGATCACAGCATCCGATTCCGTGGCAAAGTAATGTTTCAGTTCCTCCGCGGACAGCGCTGCTTCATGCATGGATTGGTTGACCTCCTGCATGGAGATGACATCAAATTGATGTGTATTGATAAAATCAGCCAGCTGACTGATCTTGTTCAGTTGGTCTTCTTCTGCCCAAGCGTGTGTATTTAACGTAAGTATTTTCATTATGCACTCTCCTGTTGTTTGAAATTAAGCCGAATCCCGGCCTGCATCGTTCCTGAAAGGAATACATACGCTAAGCATACACAAGACGAGCCTATTATGCATGGTCCAAGTTCTCAGAACCGATGCACGGAGCACACGATAACTGATATGATGGATACATAAAATGAACACCATTACGTCAAGACGTGGTGATTACTGAACCTATGATTTCCCCAGGAGATGGAATGATGAACATACCTAATGACATGAACATGGATGATGCGCAGTGGCAACAGCTGATCAGGCAGGTCGCTGAATATTTTAACAACCTGACGATTATGCGTGGATTCCAATATTATAAACAGAAACGTGTCGGCCCATTAACCTACACCGAACAAAACGGAATTTTGGCTAAAGTACAAGGCTCCGATGATTATGAGGTAACGCTGAGTTTGCAATCGTTGAACACCAGTCACTGTACCTGTCCGGTTGGTTCTCATTGCAAACATATGATAGCGGTTCTAATGAGTTATGCGGAGCAACTGGGCCGACCCGTACATGGCATTGTGAACGCCCACTCCAGTACGGCACTGAAACAGGCTCCAAAACCTGCTGCTATTGCGCCTTCTGGACGTTCGGATTACGCAGCGCACGAAGAGGATCTCACTATCCCTGATAACCAGTATAGCCAGATCAAGGAACGTGCAACGGAACTTGCAGAACTTGAAATCACGGAGTGGCATGAGCTGTTTCGAGCATGCCTGAAACGACTCGGGATAGGCACGCCAAGTACATCATACGTGCAGGCCGCAGCGGACGAGCTCTATTCCATCAAACCTAAGTTGTCCGCTGGCATGGACCAGTTATTTGAGCTGCATGTTCAGTTATACCTGATTCGCTTCTGTGTGCCTGGCCGCAATTCAATCACACATACACCGGTGTATCTGAGCTATCCTGCTCAACTTGCCGTGGATGCGCTCCAGAAAGGGCTGGAACAGATCTTTAGCCGTCCGTTGGAACTCTCTGGTCTGAAGGGCACGAGGCTTGAACAACTTTGGAACAGGCTTGAGGAAACCTCGGCTTACCTGCGTACGCAGATGATCTCCGAGACGTCCAGCATGATGTTCTTCACCCCGATTTATCGGGAGCTTTGGTTAAACTGGATCGTGCCAAATCTTCAGGGGAACCGGGAAACGCTGGAGTCAGAGCTGGCATTTCTACAGGAAATAGAGAATGGCCTGGCTGCTGCGTCCAAACCCGTCAAACCTGGTGAGAGCGTGCTGAGTGTAGCAAATCTGACGGAAAACGGGAGCCGTGGGCCGATTAAATCTGTCACGCTGCCCTTACCGCTGGTATTGGCGCAGAGCTGGATGTATTTCCATTTGGGGCAAGATGAACAGGCTTGGCAGCGATTAATCAGCGGAAGCTCGGCATATGGCATCCCGCCGGAGCATCTGCTGCATTTTCTTCACGTTCTTGCAGATTCTTCCGACTGGAAGCGGCTGAGCGAGTGGTTAGTGCAGCTCGGACCTTTGCTGGCGAACCGACGGAACTCCCCTTTGAATGATTACATGCAGTTGTGGGACACAGCCATTCATCATCTGCCTGATGTAGAGCACCGCATGTGGGACACATTGGTCAGCATGCTTCCTCATTCCCGTCCGGCTTATGAGGAAGCAATGCATTCCCGGGGACAGTGGCGGCGGTGGATTGATTTTCAACTGAGCACGGAGACGGAGCCGCTTGAATTCCGGGTAGCGGTGCTACAGCCGATTGAAAAGGATGCACCCGAGTTGCTATTGCCTTTCTACCATCAGGCTGTGGATCGTTATATCGGACACAAAAACAGGGACGGATACAAAGCAGCAGTGAAACTGTTGAAGCGTCTGTCCAAAATTTATAAAAAATTGAAGCAGGAAGAGCATTGGGAGCAGTTTATCACCACATTGGCTGTCCGCAACAGCCGACTGCGCGCCCTGCAGGAAGAGCTTCGGAAAGGTAAGTTGATCTCATGAGCCTAATGCACCCTTACACCGAAACGATTGAGGTCCATGTTGCATTGACAGGATACGGGGATGCTTTGTTCTATGGAGCGTTGAACACCCATCACTTTGTATCGGGACAATCGCTCAAGCAGCGATTATTTGCATGGCATGCCCCTTCCTTCTACGGAACAGAACTGGAAACAAGACAGATCGAAGAAATTGAACTCGTCGTCCTGCCTGCGGAAGAAGTGATTCCTTTCTTCAGCGAAATGAACACCCTTCTGCACATTGAATGGAAATGGGACGAGCAGGCAGAGCATTTAATCCGGTTGGCCCCGGTACTTGCAGCATCGATTGAGAATCGTAAATACATCCCCAGCTTCACCGCATTTCGTACCGGACAACTGCAATGGACCTGGGACCCCGACAGCTTGAAAAAGCAGGATCGAACCGCTCTTGGCAAAGCCCTGGAACAAACGGATGAGAGCTACGCCGAAGGACTGAGTGCTGCCTATTCGGCTTCCGTGTTCCAACGATGGTACAGTACGGAGGAAGCGGCCACCGATCTGCGGCGCGAGTTCCCGCAGTTGTTTCCACAAAGCGGAACAGCTCCGCAAACGGCCGGCATGGATGCCCAATCCTGGCTCGTGTCCATCGGCTGGAAAGCAGACGCAGCCCCATTCCGTCCGCTCCTGCAATTGCTGGAGCCGGAAGATGATGAACCAGCATGGCGACTACGGCTGGTATTGCAGAACAAACTGGATGCAGCTGTTCTGGTTCCCGTACGCCTGGATTCACGTGGCCGGTTGGAAGGTGAATGGCCGGACGTATGGACGCCGTTCATCCTTGATCGTTCCGCAGGATGGCTGGAGCAGCTGCGTGCACATCTGCCCCGAATTCGCCGCGCTATCAGCGGCAGCCGGGATGTGCTCAGTGATCCATTGGGAGATCAGGATGCTTGGCTGTTCCTGACGCAAGACAGCGGACGACTGCTCGAGGCCGGGTGGCAAGTGCTGCTTCCGGGTTGGTGGGAAGCTGCACGCAAGAAGAAACCCAAGCTGCGTGCCAAGGTGAAACCGGAGGAAGGCAATGAACGGGGACAGTCGTTCTTTGGACTGGACTCGATCATTCATTTTGACTGGCGTATTGCGATTGGGGATACGGATCTCAGTGAGGAAGAATTCGCTGACCTCGTGGCCCGTAATGAACGGCTGGTCCGCTTCCGTGGAGAATGGGTTCCCCTTGATCCGGCCTTGCTTGAGCAGATCCGCCGGGCCATGGGCGGTGTGGATCAGGAACAGGGGCTGTCTTTTCAGGATATTCTGCACCTGCATCTACTTCATAATGAGCAGCGGGAATATCGCAACCAGAAACGCAAGGAAGGACAGGAAGAGGAAGAAGAACAGCCACAATCCAACGAGAACATTCGACTTGAGGTGGAACTGAACGAACACCTGAACCGGATAATCGCACAGCTTGGCGGAGGGCAAGGCGGCGCTCCTTCCCTGCCTATTCCGGAAGGGTTGCATGCTGAGCTGCGTTCTTATCAAAAGGAAGGTTTCGCTTGGCTTGGATTCCTGCGTAGATTCGGTCTCGGTGCTTGTCTTGCGGATGACATGGGACTGGGAAAAACGATACAGTTCATTACGTATTTACTTCATCTCAAAGAGCATGAGCAGCGCTTGCCTGGGCAGGCCCCGGCCCTTCTCGTCTGCCCCACTTCCGTATTGGGGAACTGGCAAAAGGAAATCAGTCGCTTCGCGCCTTCAATTAACGTCAGTTTGCACTACGGAGCACGAAGACTGAGCGGAGAAGCGTTCCGGGAACAAACTGAACAGGTGGATATTATCATTACCTCGTATGCAACAGCTACTCTCGATCAGGAGATGTTACAGTCCTATACGTGGGCATCGATCTGTCTGGATGAAGCGCAAAATATTAAAAATGCCCAAACGAAGCAGTCCATGGCGGTACGCAGCTTCCCGGCAAAACACCGTATTGCACTGACTGGTACGCCGATTGAAAATCGGCTGTCCGAGCTGTGGTCGATCTATGATTTTATTAATCCAGGCTATCTGGGCAGCGCACGAGCATTCCAGACTCGCTTTATCAGTGCGATCGAGAAGGATAAGGACGAGCAGCGCATGCAGGATTTGCAGCAGTTAGTGAAGCCATTCATGCTGCGCCGCAAGAAAAAAGATCCGAATATTCAACTCGATCTGCCGGACAAAAATGAAATGAAAACTTACATTCACCTTACGGGTGAACAAAGTGCACTGTATGATCAGTCCGTTCAGGAACTGATGGACAAAATGAAAGAGCTGGAAGGCATCAAGCGCAAAGGTGCGATTCTCTCTGCCTTAACCCAGCTCAAGCAGTTGTGTGATCACCCCCTGCTGCTGACTAAAGAAGCCTTGCCGGAAACGATCTCCTCGGAAGGCTCTGTAACAGAGTATGACCTGTACAGTCCGCAGGACATGGCCATGCTGATCAGCCGCTCCGCAAAGCTGGAACGTCTGATGGAACTGGTCCGTGAACTACGGGATGAGGGCGAACGGTGCCTGATATTCACACAGTACATCGGCATGGGACAGATGCTGCAGCAGGTGTTAAGACAGGAGTTGCAGGAGCCTGTACTGTATCTGCATGGGGGTACGTCCAAGACAGCCAGGGATCGCATGATTGACGAGTTCCAGTCCCGGACGCTGCCTGCCGCAGAGCAGCCGTCGGTCTTTATTCTGTCCATCAAAGCAGGCGGTGTGGGCTTGAACCTGACCGCAGCGAATCATGTATTCCACTTTGACCGCTGGTGGAACCCTGCCGTGGAAAATCAGGCTACAGACCGTGCCTATCGGATGGGACAGACGAAGGATGTTCAAGTACACAAGTTCATCTCCCTGGGCACGCTTGAAGAACGCATTGACGAGATGCTGGAGAGTAAACAACAGCTTAGCGACAATATTATCACCAGCTCAGAAAACTGGATTACCGAGCTGTCGACGGATGAGCTGAAGGATCTGTTCACCCGGCGCCGCGACTGGTCGGGTTAACTCCAGACTGGGTTGATGCAACATGCGTAACCTTGTAAATAGTAGAATACAAAAAGAGCGAAGTGTCGGAAATGAATTCCGTCTTCGCTCTTTTTTACAATCCTAGCGCATGTTTCCGATGATGGACGATCTTGAATCCTGCATTTTCTTGATGAAGTTAGTCATCACATCAAAAGCTTCATTGCGTTTGTTAGTCATAGACTGCAAACGCAGCATATCCATTTGTTGTGAGTTGCTCAACGCATCGATTTGGCCCTTCAGAACTTGGACTTGGGAAGCATCCCCGCTCTGAATGGCCGCTTGCAATTGTTCGTTCAGCTCTGCAATCGCTTGATTGCGATTTTGAACTTGTTGAATCTGTGTCTGCAATTGGCTATCCAGCAATTTCGTGCGTTCTTGCTGAACCATCAACAAAGCTGTTTCGATATCCATGCTGCTCAGATCAATAGCCGAGAGAGAAGCCCCCACCGGATTTACCGCAGATGCACTTGCTGCAGAAGCAGAAGTTACAACGGATATAGCTGCAATGGCAGCAATAACTGTGGAAGAAATGACTTTGCTTGATTTTTTCATAACGTACACCTCCTTCATGTTAATAGATACCAGCCATTAACTGGCATCTTTCGACATCATATATCGAAGGTCCTATATCCTACAACCTAAACTAGCGAAGTTGAGACTAAAATGATACAGATTGAGTCCCAGAACCAATAGATATACATAATTCAAAACCAGCACGCTGTTCCATTCAAAATGGCAAACGTGCTGGTCGTTTTGTTTTATTTTTCAGAATCCATGGCAGTATCAGGTTGAGCCAACCTTCTAACGATATACGGAACCAGAATGGAAGTCAGAATAACCGCAAAAGCAATCTGGGCAATCGCCGTCTCCACGTAAGGTTCATATGCCGGGTTAAATCCGGCGGCCATCGAGGGTACTACCATTGACAGACCAGCAACCGAACAAGTCGCTGCCGCTGCATAACCCGGACGTTTGAGCAACCCACGATCAATTCCGATGAGAGGCAGCATACAGATGATCAGAAACAGCACAGTCACCAGCAAACCGGATAAGCTCGACTGAAATGCAATGCGCAAATTGATATTGGACCCAAAGCTTGTACCAAGAAAAGGCAGCAGAATCAATGTTCCCGGAGCGAACATCTTCTGAATATTGCTGTCCAGATTACCTAACAGAATACCCATTAGAAAAGGTACCAGCGTAGCAAGAACACTGAGATAATCCATACCGACACCACTTGCCGAATTCAATATCATGACCGGAATGACGGGAACAGCAATCAGATTCAAAATGCCAAATGCAGCCCGATCTACATCATCGCCATAGGAGTTCATCAAGGCCAGATATAGTCCCGGATTGCAGCTGGTCAGAACAGCTATGAATGCTACTGCAGAGACACCACCAATCCCACCTATGCCAAAAAAGTGTACAAACGCCCAGCCGAATATACAGCTGATGATTAGGCGGGAAATGCAGAGCACACCTGCTCTCTTCAAGGTCGTCAGAAGCTGGGACAGGTTCAATTGTGTTCCGGACACCAGCAGGATCATGCCAATGAGCACCATCGTGCCTTTTGAGGTGAACAGCGCCGTTGTTGGATCTCCGATCTGAAAGAAGGCCGGAAACAGGGTGTTGATGACAGCAGCGAGCAGCATGGGGACAATTAGCAAGCCGCCAGGAATTTTTTTGACACGCCCCAGAATATTCATCTTGGCTTACAGCTGCTCTCCATTGGTTTGGATCACATTCTGATACCAGAAGAACGAATCTTTACGATATCTTTTCATTGAACCATTGCCATAGTCGTCCTGATCCACATAGATGAACCCGTAACGTTTACTCATCTCGGAAGTAC
The DNA here is from genome assembly GCF_900110055.1 of Paenibacillus sp. OK076. Taxonomy (NCBI): domain Bacteria; kingdom Bacillati; phylum Bacillota; class Bacilli; order Caryophanales; family Paenibacillaceae; genus Paenibacillus; species Paenibacillus sp. OK076. The sequence continues at coordinate 140,024 of NZ_FOCH01000008.1, read as the reverse complement.
CCGAACTGATCATGTCGATCGGTCCCCACATCGTGTATCCCAGCACCTCTACACCATCGGCAATGGCCAGGCCCATCTGTTCAATGTGTTTGCTCAGGAAGTCGATACGATAAGGATCGTTAACGGTTCCGTCCTCATTCAGCTTGTCGTAGAAGCCCGAGCTGTTCTCAAGAATAAATACAGGCTTTTTATAGCGGTCATAGACCAGATTAAGCGTATACCGCAGTCCCACCGGGTCGATCTGCCAGCCCCATTCGTTTGCAGGCAAATGCGGGTTTTTGTAGACGCTGTGTACATTCCCGGCTGTTAATTCAAGCTGTTCGGTATCACTGCTGGAGATCATGGAATTGTAATACGACATGCCAACGAAATCAGCCGTGTTCGCCCGAATGCTATCGAGGTCACCGTCTTCGATGTTGATGGTAATGCCTTTATTTTTGAAATAAGTCTTGCCATAGTACGGATATTCCCCTTGATTCAATACATCCAGGAAGAACTGGTTTTTCATCTGATCATCCTGCTGCATTTGGAGCGCATCCTCCGGCTTGCACGTATATGGATACGTTGTAAAATAAGCCACCATACTTCCGATTTTATTCTCCGGATCGATCTCGTGTGCCATCTTGGTCGCTCTGGATGCCGCCACAAATTGATGGTGCAGACCCTGGAATAACATCTCTTCAAAATTCGGCTTGTCATATTCAATAATGCCCAGCGTCTTGGCTCCTGCTTTTACACTCATGTTGATCTCGTTAAATGTGATCCAATACTTCACTTTCCCTTTGTACCGATTAAACAGCACATCACAGTAATTCACATACAAATCAATCAGCTTGCGGTTGTACCATCCACCAAACTTGTCAATTAACACGATGGGCATATCAAAATGACTGATCGTAATCAGAGGCTCCATGCCATGCTTCAGACACTCATCAATCACTTGGTCGTAGAACTGAAGTGCCTTCTCGTTCGGAGCCGCGTCATCCCCGTTCGGGAATACTCTGGCCCATGAGATGGAATAGCGGAATACCTTGAAGCCCATTTCAGCGAATAGCGCAAGGTCCTCTCTAAACGTATGGTAAAAGTCGATGCCCCGGCGCTTCGGATATTTTACGGTATCAGGGTCATTTTTCGCTTCCTCGATCATCTCCCGATTGATTCGGATCTGCTTGGTCACCTTGCGATCGTTCTTCTCGTTAAACTTCATCACTTCCGGTATGGTCAGGCTCTTGCCATCCACATTGTAAGCTCCTTCTGCCTGACAGGCTGAAAGCGCCCCGCCCCATAAGAAATCTTTTGGAAAATTTAAATTTGTCATGTGGGTTTCCTCCTGTTATTCGGTCTACCTTTATTTAGTTTGGATCAGAAATGCAGTAGCACTAGCGCATTAAGGGATCAGCTTGATCAATGCTTCGCTTTCTCGAACGGGTCCACTGCTGGCTGTGGTCAAGACGTCTCCATACTGCTGCATATTGGTTACCACAATGGATGTAATCGTGTTATATCCCGCTGAAGTGATGCCTTCCGGATCAAACTCTACTAATAAATCCCCTGCCTTGATGCTCTGTCCTTGTTCTATATGGGCGTTAAAATATTTGCCTTTCAGACTGACGGTGTCCACGCCAATATGAATCAGAATTTCCACACCGTTTGCTGCCTTGAGCCCAATGGCATGTTTGGTACGATATAACGCTTCAACTATCCCGTCAAAAGGAGCGTACACTTTGCCTTCTGTCGGAACAATGGCAATGCCTTTACCCATTAGCTCCTGGGCGAATGCCTGATCCTCAACCTCTGAGATCGGTCTGATCTCCCCGGTCATTGGGCTGACAATTAGCATATCGGAGGAAGATGCAGATGTCTGAGGGGAGTCTTGTTCTGCTGTCACTCCTGTGGCAGCAGCAGTCTGAATGCTGTCTACCGCACCCGCTGCCTGCTGCTTCGGTTTTGCTCCATCTGCGTCTTCCTTAATACCGGCCATCAGGGTAAATACAAAGCCGAGTACGATTGCAGCAACAGAGCCAATCACGACATAGATGTAACGGTCAGCAGTGTACGTCCCCAAAGCGAGGATGCCGGGCAATGAAATTGCTGTAGCACTGGCGTGAACCAGACTGTAAAATCCTCCGACCAGCCCGGCTGCTGCACAGCCCGCAAAGAATGGCCGCTTGTATCGCAGCGTAACCCCGTAGATAGCAGGTTCAGTGATTCCGAACAATGCCGTGAAGCCGCTTGATCCGGCGGCAGATTTCATCGTTTTACTCTTCGTCAGTACAAATACACCGAATGCCGCTCCCGCTTGGGCCAGGTTCGCCGCCAGTGCAGCTGGCAGCAGCACAGTTGAACCCAGGCTTGCCACCTGTTGTACCTGAATGGGCATGAGTGCATAGTGCATACCGAACATAACCATGATCGGTTTGAAAAATCCGAGAATCAGACCGGCAAGAACACCTGCTGTGGAGAACAGATAATTAATTCCCTGGGTAAGCCAGTCACCGACATAGGAACCGATAGGTCCAAGTACGATGAGTTCGAGCGGAATCATGATAAATAAAACCACCATCGGGGTAAGCAGCACCCGCAGAAACTTCGGTATGAACTGATCGACAAATCTGTACACATAGCTCATAATCCAAACGGCCAGTATGATGGGAATGACCGAGGATGAATACTTCATCAGCAGGATCGGCATTCCAAGAAAATCAATGGTATTGACGCCTGTATCGGCGATCTGGGCAGCTGCATTCAAAATGGTTGGATGCATCAGTCCGGCTGCAAGTGCCACTGCCAGATACGGATTGGTTTTGAACTTGTGAGCTGCGCTCACGGCCAGGAAGAAAGGCAGGAAATAGAAGATCAGATCGCCAATCATGTTGACGATGACCAAGAATCCCGAGCCTTCGAGCCATCCCAATGCAGCGATTACTGTAGCCACACATTTGATCATCCCGCAGCCAACGAGGGCTGGAAGTACGGGCGTGAATATGCCTGCAATCGTCTCCAGCACTACATTGACCGGGTTACGTTTCTTCTTCGGTCCGCTGCGATCTGCGGATTCGTCCACTCCACCAAATTGGTCTGAAGTCAGACTCTTCACTTCACCGTATACTGCATCTACCTTGGCACCAATAACGACCTGGATCTGCCCCCCGGAATTCTGTGCCTTGAGTACGCCCTCCAGCTGATCCAGCGTCTTCAAATCTGCCTTGGCATCATCTTTTAATACAAATCTCAACCGGGTTGCACAGTGTGTCAGACCCGAGATGTTTTGCTCGCCGCCAACAAGTTCAAGTATGTTTTTAGCCAAGTCTTTGTTGTTCATGACCCTTCTCCTTTATACAGAAAGATAAAATGGTTTGATTTTTATATAAAAAATGACCAAGCCGGGGAATCGTCATTCCCTACGCTTGGTCATGCCTGATCGAATCAGTAACAGTCCATTGTGTAATATTCGATTGTTTAGTTGGATATAAGTCGTTGGATATGAAGAATCAGGTATAATTTTTCATCATCGGAACAGGTCCAGCCATAATTATTTTTCAGGAAATCCGCAATCTTCTCCACACACGCCAGTTCCTTCGGAAACTTCTCCTTCACCATCAGGAACAGGGACTCGTTCTCGTCCTTGAGCGATTTGCCGCTCATTTGCCGCATAATGAAGTACCGTATATGTGTCGCAAACCTCATAAAATGAATGGAATCTTCCTGAAAATCGATTTTGAGCGCATACTTAATCACCGATAGAATCTCACCCGTTACTGTGGTCACCTTGGTCGTGTCCGTCATTTCCCCCGAACCGACCTGTGCGTTGACAAAATGAAGTGCCATTAGTGTCGTTTCTGCTGCTGGCAAGGTTATACCCGTTTGTTCATGGATCAGCTTGAGTGCTGCCTCTCCCACCCGGGTCTCATCCGGATAGAGTGTTCGCACTTCCCATTCCAGTGGATTTTTGATACTGATGCCTTCTCTGGTTCGGGTTAACGCAAAACTGATATGGTCAGACAGGGTGAGAAGCAGATTCGGGTTAAACGTTTTATTCAGGATCTGACTGCCCAGCTTGATGACTTCCTCCGCGAGATAAATATCCTCAATCGGAATGCTGTTCAGCAGATCATACATCCGGATGTTCTTCGGAGCTACGAATATTTTCTCCACCAAGTCGGTCTCCGTCAGCTCATAAGGGGTCTTCAGAAATCCCACACCCTTGCCTACGACAAATACCTCTTCGTTATGTTCATTGATAGCGATGGCCACGTTATTGTTTACTTTCTTGATAACCTTCAATGTTCTCACCCCCTGACAAAAATAAAAAAAGACCGAAAGCGATTACAGTAAAGCAATCGAATTCGGTCATGCCTGGTTTCCCCAGTAACAGTCCGTGTTATGAATATACGTTTATTATAGTGCTGTTTTCGTAAAAGTCAATCATCCAATGTCAGGAAAAAATTACTCTCTCTTTCATTGAAGGGTATACATCCGAATCGAAGGGAACGTGCACACCCAATACGTCATATATAACGAGCACTTTTTTTCAAACTAAAAAAAAATGTGACCCTATGCCCTGCACGGCAGTCTAATTCATATAAAAACCAACCAGCCCAGTGCTGTGTTCATTCCTCCCATACGAAAGGAGCTGTCACCCATGGATTCACCCGATCTCATCAAGCTAGCCATTCAGGGAGATCGCGATGCCTTCATCAGGCTAATCCGAGAGATTGAAAATTCCCTATACAATACCGCAATATCCATGCTGCGAAAAGAGGAGGATGTGGCGGATGCCATTCAGGAGACCATCCTGAAAGCCTACAAATCCATGCACACCCTCCGGGAACCCCAGTACTTCAAAACATGGATGTTCCGCATTCTTATTAATGAATGCAATACCCTGCTATCCCGTCGTACCCGCTCCACTTCCTATGCAGAAGTACCACTGTCAAGACAGCTGGAGCCTTCCAGTCCCTATGATGAGGTGGACATGAGGGAAGCGGTCGATCAACTGGAAGAGTCCAAGCGAATTGTCATTGTGCTGCATTATTTTGAAGATTTGAGTCTGCGTCAAGTCGCGGATGCGCTGGGGCTATCTGAAAGCGCAGTGAAAATGAGGCTGACACGGGCAAGGAAAGAACTGTACCACAAATTCAGAAACTTTCGGGAGGTAAAATTGCATGTCGAACCCGTTTAATATCGATCAGAAGTTAAAAGAACAAGCAAAGGAGCGTCCAATTATGTCTGAAATCGTACGTAACCGCATTGATGCTACACTGGGGTCTCTGCCAGAATCACCAAACACCCTGAACATCGAACAGGGCGCAGGGCGCGGGCTGCGCAAAGGATTACGCCGCACGGCAGCCGCAACAATTGCAGCCGGTGTACTGGCCGTGACCGTATTTGCATCAGGCTTTGTCTCTCCGGTCATAGCTGACTCCTTGCGCCAAATACCGCTTGTAGGCAGTCTCTTCAGCTCCATCGAAGCCGATATGGGGCTTAGAACAGCGGGTAACGAAGGTTTAACTACCCCTGTGAACCGCTCCTTTGCTTATCAGGATGTGAAGCTCGAAGTATTGGAAACGGTATATGACGGTACACGCGCAGCGTTTCTGGTTCACGTCACTGCACCCAATCTGAATCAGGGCATGTATGACAACGGCAAGGACATTGTGAAGCTGAGCAGCGGCATCGAGAACGTCTTTTTCCAAGCCAACGGGTCCCGACCGGACAGCGGTCTGTTCTACAGTTCCACCGGGGCGAACGAGCCAGACACCCTGCTTTTTGAACAGGTCATTCCCTCCGATCAGAAAGACGCCTTCCCGGATCAGTTTGACGCTAAAGTCAAGTTGACGCTTCAAGGGATTGATCACGAGTTTGAGTTGACAGTTCCTTTTGCCAAATCAACAGACAACATCCACCATGTTCAGCCTGATACCGTCATGACCCATGATCTGTATACAGCTGCTGTTACGAAAGCCGACGTTACACCTGTCACCACCCGCTTAACTACCGTTATCGGTTTGAACGATAAGAGTACACTTACGGCAAAAGAGGAAGAACAGCTGCGTCACATCGGATTTGCCGTCTATGATGATCAGGGGCGGCAGCTGACTGCACTCAGTGGCGAGGGCATGTACGAGGGCAACCAGCTGAAATCGGAACGCATCTATGCTACAACAGTCAAAGATGTAAAATACCTGATGGTGAAACCTTTCGAGATCAAGGATGACTTCGCCGAAGAGGTTAAAGACACGCAATTCATCAAGGGAATGGAAATGAAGATTCAGCTTCAATAGCCTGAAACTCATTTCTTTGTAAAGGGGTCATTCCATGTCCATCCAGTATTCCATCTCATCTCCCATCGTACTTGGTCCTCTATTCGTTTTGGTCCTGCTTATCCTGGTGCTTCATGCCAGGTTGAGCAGCACCAGGTATACGGTCAGACAGTATGTGTTGGTGCTCGCATTAGCCATATATATGTTGGGTATTATGCACTTTGTATTCTTCCCTATCGACGTGAACATCGGGATCTATGCCAATCAGACCCCCTGGTATCAAAGCATTCAATGGATTCCGCTTCTGACCGCAGATGCATCAAGTTTTCTCCTAAACATCCTGCTGTTTATGCCACTGGGGTTTATGCTTCCTTTGGCAAGGCCTTGGATTCACTCGATACGAACAGCAGCAACAGGATTGGCCTTGAGTTTTCTCATCGAAATAACACAACTCCTGCTCCGAGTAACCTTGGGCAATGGTCGCAGCACCGATCTGAACGATCTAATAGCCAATACAGCAGGAAGTGTAATTGGCTTTGTTATCCTGAATATGTTCTCAAAAAGTTCCATCGGACAGCGCCTAATAGCCATATGGGAGTTACCTCATGGTGCATCCTCCAAAGATATGCAGTAATTGATAAGCAGCAAACATAACTTGCCCTGGAAGGCAAAACATGGTCCATCCGCCAATGATGAAAAAAGCCGTCTGCTATGTTACAATGATGGAATTGTGTATTCACAGACAGACATGTGGATAAAGGCAAGAACGAAGGAATTCTGGTTCGCCTTTATTCATTCATCATGCTGCCATTCTAGGGAGGTTTATGGAACAATCATGCTCATTATTGGTATCGCCGGAGGAACCGGCTCCGGTAAAACGACGGTAGCTCGCTCCGTCATAGACCGTCTTGGATCAGGCAAAGTGACTTTCATATCCCAAGACAACTATTACAAAGACCAGTCGCAGCTCACCCCTGAGCAACGTCGACTCACCAATTACGATCATCCGTTTGCATTCGATAATGATCTGTTAATTGAGCATCTTACCCTGTTAAAACAAGGACAAACCGCATATGCCCCCGTATATGACTTCACCATAGATAACCGTGCCGCTAATGAAACGGTTGAACTGGCACCGAACCATATCGTTATTGTGGAAGGACTGCATGTCCTGATCGATGAACATCTGCGCGCCCTTCTGGATATCAAGGTATTTGTTGATACGGATTCCGATGTGCGTATTCTGCGCAGAGTACTGCGGGATATGGAAGAACGCGGCCGTACGATTCAATCCGTGTACAAACAATATCTCGACACCGTTAAACCGATGCATGATGCTTTTATCGAGCCTTCCAAAAAGTATGCTGACATCATCATTCCCGAAGGTGGACATAATGAAGTTGGCATTCAGATGTTATCCATTCTGACTGAGAAATATCTGACCGGTGAAAAGTGGAATGGCGCTTAATGTAATATGATGTTGCTGCATTAAACGCTCTGCCCTGCTCACATCCGAGTGGAACAAAAACGGGCATCGCTCATACCATATCAACACTAAAATCCAGGTTGCGATTAGCGCAATCTGGATTTTTTGGTTATTTCTATTTTATAATGGACTCCATAGCTGAAAGGAGACATCACAACATGGCTACTTTTGAAGAGTTTATCCAGCATGATATCCGCGTTGGCACAGTGGTGGAAGCCGAACCTTTTCCAAAGGCACGCATCCCCGCCATTAAAATGACCATCGATTTCGGCCCACTTGGCCTTAAACGTTCGAGCGCCCAAATTACGAAACGTTATACCCCCGACATGATGATCGGCAAGCAGGTTATTGCTGTAGTCAATTTCCCACCGCGCCGAATTGCCGGTTTTGTATCCGAAGTACTGGTGCTTGGCGGCGTGCCTGATGAAGGTGACGTTGTATTGTTAACCCCGGATCAGACCTTGCCGAACGGAACACCGATTGCCTGATTTTCATCATATCGCTATCCTGTCTTTACACCTTAAAGCATAAGGCTATGAATCTTCGGATTCGTGGCCTTTTTTTGCATTTTTCGAGGTTCACAGCATAATGAAAACTATTCACCCTGCTCCATGCTTCTCAACCCTTTCGGAGACACCCCTGTCACCCGCTTAAACATCTTGGAAAACAACAATGCATCTGTATATCCCACAGAGTGGGCCACTTCACTAACCGATAGGGCCGAATGCTGCAGCAATTCAGCTGCCCGGTTCATTCGGTATTCAAGAAAAAAGGCCTGCAGTGACTTGCCGTATCTTCCCTTGAAAAGTCCTGACAGATATGTGCGATCCAGCCCCACGGCCTGTGCAATATCTAGGATTGAGGTCCTCTGACTATACCTGTTCTCTATAAATTGAACGGCCTGCCTGATGTACTCTTCTTTGGTGGACAGAGGACGCTGCAGCTGCTCTCCTGCGGGAGAAGATGCAATCAGCTCGGCGATCAGCCTGTACAGCAGGCTCTGGTTGAACACATCTCCCTCGGTACGTGTTGATGCTTGAACCATCTCCGCATAGAGACGAGCGAATGTGTCTGGATCTCTGGCATCAAATACAGGATGTTCCGGACTGATGTGTGCCCGCTGCATGAATGCCTTGGCATGAACACCTTTGAACCCGAACCAGGAGTAAGTCCATGGCTGCTTCGCATCCGCTTCATAATGAATAAGCGTATCCGGAAGAATGACAAAGCCCTGGCCCTGTGTAAGCTCGTATTGCTGATCCGCCATAAACACCGTGCCCCGTCCTTCATGAATGTAATGAACAATATAAGCATCCCGAACACCCGGACCCCAATAATGCGACGGATCACAAGCCTGCCAACCGAAAAATAACAGTACCAATTCCATCTGCGTCAAATCCATGGGAACTACATTCGTTTCGATTAATTTCAACATTTCACACTCCCTCTGTTCACCCCAACCGCAATCTCTTCACTAAAATTATAACAGGTAAATAGATGAATTATTAGCTGTAAGCGAATCCAAAAATGGGATTATGACATGTTTCAGAGAGGTTGAGCCATAGTTATATGAGCCCGATCCGCCTATATTGGAGGTACACCATTTATTCAGGGAGGCTGAACTTGAGATGAACAAAATTACGTTCCTCGGTGCGGGAAGCACCGTTTTTGTCAAAAATGTATTGGGTGATGTCATGATGACCGAAGCACTTCAGGATTTTGAGCTGGCGTTGTTCGATATTGATGCTGAACGCCTAAACGACTCAGAGCGTTTGCTTACCAGTATGGCCCGCTCGCTCGGAAGCCAATGTGCCATTAAAGCTTATACCGACCGCAAGGAAGCACTGCGCGGCGCCAAATATGTAATCAATGCCATTCAGGTGGGTGGATATGATCCATGTACCATTACGGATTTTGAGATTCCGAAGAAATATGGATTGCGTCAAACGATTGCCGATACGCTCGGGATTGGCGGGATTTTCCGTAATTTGCGGACGATTCCGGTGATGCTCGATTTTGCACGGGATATGCAGGAAGTGTGTCCAGATGCGTGGTTCCTGAACTACACCAACCCGATGGCGGTACTGACAAATGTCATGAACGTGCATGGCGGAATCAAAACTGTAGGTCTGTGTCACAGTGTACAGGTGTGTGTGCCGCATCTGTTTGATGCATTGGGGATGGATCAGACGGGTGTGGTCGCGAAAGTTGCAGGTATCAACCATATGGCCTGGCTGCTTGAAGTGACACGTGATGGTCAAGATCTGTATCCGGAGATTAAACGTCTGGCGAAGGAAAAGCAAAAAGAGCAGCATGATGACATGGTGCGTTATGAGCTGATGCAGCGTTTTGGATACTATGTTACCGAGTCCTCCGAGCATAATGCCGAGTATCATCCTTATTTTATCAAACGAAACTACCCGGAGCTGATCGAACGCTTCAACATTCCGCTGGACGAGTATCCGCGCCGCTGCGTGAATCAGATTGAAGGCTGGAAAGAAATGCGTGAGAAGCTGTTATCCAGCGAAAATATCGAACATACACGCAGCCGTGAATACGCTTCGCATATTATGGAGGCTATGGAGACGGATCGCCCTTACAAAATCGGCGGTAATGTCATGAATAACGGACTGATCACCAACCTGCCTCGTGAAGCCTGTGTTGAGGTGCCTTGTCTTGTTGATGGTTCAGGTATCAGCCCGACGTATATCGGGGACCTGCCTCCGCAGCTTGCAGCATTGAACCGTACGAATATTAACACCCAACTGTTGACCATTGAAGCAGCGATTACGGGCAAAAGAGAACACATCTATCATGCCGCGATGCTTGACCCGCATACCGCTGCCGAGCTGTCCATTGATGATATCGTCTCCATGTGTGATGAACTGATTGAAGCTCATGGCGACTGGTTGCCGAAGTACACGTCATAAGAAGTCCATCGTTTGCAATTCTAAAAGCACTAGTCTCCTCCTCAATAGGGAGGGGCTGGTGCTTTTTTGAGCTTTCGTCTTGTTTCCCAGCCTAATCCTGAAGCAGAAAACGATAGCCGATTCCCGGCTCGGTCTGAATAAAACGGGGACGCATGGGATCTTCCTGTAATTTTTTGCGCAGATGCCCGACATATACCCGCAAGTAATGACTGTCCGACTCATGATGATGCCCTCCCCACACTTGTTGCAGCAGCTGGCGTTGGGTAATAATTTTGCCTGCATGGGTTGCGAGTACTTTCAGCATTTCATACTCAGTCGGTGTTAGCTTTACGGGTGACCCGTCCAAATTGACCTGTCTCTGGGCCAAATCAATGGTGAGTGGTCCAAAACGCAGTATCGGCTCATCCGTAGTTTTGGCCACATGGCGAAGGGCAACCCGAATACGGGCAACGAGCTCTCCCATGCCAAACGGTTTGGTGACATAATCATCCGCCCCGCCATCAAGTGCAGCAATTTTATCCTCTTCGCGATCCTTTGCAGTCAGTACAATGACTGGTACCTGCGACCATTCCCGAATCCGCTGAAGTACATCCATTCCGGACATTCCAGGCAAGCCCAGATCAAGCACAATCAGATCAGGATGCACAATGCTCGCCTGAATGACCGCTTCTTCTCCGTCGGCGCATTCGTGAATCTCAAATTGGTGCGCCTGAAGCGTAACCTTCAGCAGTTTACGGATTTGCGGTTCATCATCCACAATTAATATGCGCGCGCCTTGCGGTGCCGTCATGTCATTCTTCCTCTCCTTGTCCCATATACGGGAATGATGCTTCGGGTTCCTCTGTGGGCAAACAGATGCATACCCGCGTCCCGCCTCCCGGATTCGGTTCTGCGGTGATTGTACCTCCGTGAACCTCGACGATTCCTCTACAGATGGCAAGCCCAAGTCCCGTACCTGTCACATGCCGGGACGATTCGGATCGATAAAATTTTTCAAACACCCGCTCGCGGTCTGCTTCCGGAATCCCGACACCCGAATCAGCCACCACAATGGTCATTCGTCCATGCCACTCATCCATCTTCACCGTAATGACGATTTCACTGTCCTCTGGAGAATATTTGATGGCATTGCTGATCACGTTGACCAGAACCTGCTCCAGCAAAACCTCATCCCCGGATACAAATGGCGGCTGATCCGGCAATTCCACTCGAATGCGACGTTGCTGGATGAATTGTTGAACCTGGGTTAACACAATGCCGATCATGTCGCCCACGTCGCACCATTTTCTGCGCAGCTGCAGCATGCCACTCTCCAGCTTCACCATGCCCAGCAAATTCGTTACCAGCCTGTTCATACGCAGAGCTCCATCCCGAATATTGCCTGTCAGTTCTTTACGATCCTCCGGGGTAAATAGAGAATCATTCTCCAGCAAACCTGTCGCTGAACCAATGATGGCCGTAAGGGGTGTGCGCAGCTCATGGGATACCGAGTCCAGCAAAGCGGTGCGAATTCGTTCCGATTCAGCCGTCACCTGCGCGAGTCTCGCTTCTTCAGCCAGCTTGACTCGAGCAATGGCACTTGCTGCCAGCCCGCCACATGCTTCCAGCAAACGCAGCTCTTCCCGTTGCTCCTGAAGATCGCTGGATTCCAGATTCACGGCGAGCACCCCATGGATCTGGTCTTCTGTACGCAGCGGCACATACAGACCAGACGATTCCCGCAGGCTGGAGGAGCCGCGTCCGGCGATTTCGCCATGTTGATACACCCATTTGGCAATAGCGACTTCAGCTTCTCCTTCACCCCAGGCTATTACATCCGAATCCTCCGAGGAGGAGGTAACCTGAAGTTCGCCTTGTGCATTCGGGAGATATATTGCCGCCGGTGTTCCAAGTGTCAGTGACACTTGTCTCGCAATGTTGCCGAGTAGGGTATGCAAATCTGTAACAGCCGTCATCTGACGACTTAGAGCATACAGCGAATTCGTCGTAATCTCGCGTTGTTTTACCACCTCCAGCTGCTGCCGCAGGCGTCCCGCCAGACTCGCGGTTAATACCGCCACTGCCAAATACACAACAAAGGAAAATATATATCGCAAATCTTCAACCGTAAAACTGAGATAAGGAGGAACAAAAAAGAAGTCAAAGGCAACGACGCTAAGACTTGCTGCATATATGGCCGGCCCCATTCCCCAGTACACAGCGCTGACCAATACTGGAAAAAGATAAATTAACCCCACGTTAACCAGGTCATCGCTAATCCCTATTACATGAAGCAGAAGGGTTAACAATGTGATTCCAAGGGTTACCCATATATATTTGGGAACACGGTTCAGCTTCAGCCGGACGTCTTCCCCTTTATTTCGTTCAGACACAGCACATCTCACATCCCGCTCAGATCATAATCGTAGTCCGCAACGATCAATACGTCCATATGTCTGGATAACCGCACCAGCCTGCTGACCACCGTGCCCTTTCCACGATAGCCGTTCAGCCACCAGACCCGTTTCGCTTGACCAACCACCAACTGTGTTGCTTTTTCCTCAGAAGCTTTACCCGCCAAAATACCTGGTACATCTCGCAGCCTCTGGCTATGATGAATATGAAATTTGCCGCCCAGTCGAACGGTCAGCTGTTCCAGCTCCTCCAACTGGCATTTCACTTCATCATTCATGGCTATGCCTACATGAACATGGTGCACATGCCAGACCGCCTTTAACCGGTAGGCTGTGCGGAACCCGCGGCGGATCAGCCGCTCCGCATGCTCATCACTGCTTACGCAGACAAAGACTGCCTCCTGTCTGCGCCAGGGACCGCGAAGTGCACTTTTGCGCTCCTGTGATTCGAGGCGTTCATCCACATCATCGGCCAATTCCCGCAGAGCTAGTTCCCGTAAGGCAATCAGATTGCCAATGCGAAAAAAATGACCAAGCGCTTGTTCCACCTTGGCTGCTGCATAGATTTTACCCTCCCGCATACGTTGCCGCAAGGCCTGAGGGGCAACATCGATAAGCTGGACCTCATCTGCCATTTGCAAAATTTGATCCGGCACGGTCTCTCTCACCCGAATTCCCGTAATATGCTCCACCGCATCGTTCAAACTTTCCAGGTGCTGCACATTCACAGTAGTGATGACAGAGATGCCCGCATCCAACAGGATCTGCACATCTTCGTAACGCTTTTGCCGTGTGCTGCCTGGGACATTCGTATGCGCAAGCTCATCCACTAATACCACCTCAGGACATAGACGAAGAATCGCTTCGGTATCCATTTCCTCGAGCTGTACCCCCTGGTATACCCGCTGCTCGCGTGGAATGATGGATAGTTGGCCGATCTGTTCCACCGTCTCCGCCCGATTATGTGTCTCCAGCAAACCAATTCGTACGTCGATGCCTTTGCGGAGCAGATCATTGCCTTCCCGGAGCATCATATAGGTTTTCCCCACACCTGGCGCAGCACCAATGTATACCTTGAACTTGCCACGCCGAATCTGACCAATCTGTGCCTTCATCTCCTGCTCACTTAACCTGCGATATGTTGGCATCTCTGTGTCTGACAATCGGGTCGGAAGCACCCGCTCGCCCTCATGCTGTGCCCGATCCGCAAGCAGAAACAGATCGACACCCCGAACCCTGCGCAGCAAGGAATTAACAAATGATCCCCGCCACAGCTCCTGCCAGCGACTGTGTCGTGAGTGTCCCATAACAATACGTGTAATCTGATGCTGGACTGCGTAGCGTGCAAGCGTAGATGGAATGTTACGGCGGTGTAACACAGGCAATTCCTCAAACTGTCCCCCGAATTTCTCCACCAGTTTGATCATGTTGCGACGAAAAACAGCAGCTTCCTTGGATAGCGGCTGCTTCATATTACGAAAGGTTACGGCATGCAGATCTCCGTTTAATCTCTTCGCAATCTGCTGTCCCCGCCGAATATAGATAGACCCGTTCCAGTGATATTGGGTGGATACCAAAATGCGTTCCATGATGCCTGTCGTGACCGTAATTCCCATCTCTTCCCGGTGCTCACGCAGTGATTCGTTAACCCCTTCTGCGACAAGTCGAAGTGCCAGTTCACGCAAAATACCCAAGTTGCCATGCCGAAATACCGCTTCACCCTCATGTCCCCGAAGATGTCCCTCCGCAAGGCGGCTTAAGACGGTTTCAGGAGTTACATCAATCAGCTTCACTTCATCGGCCAGTTCAAGGGTATCGGCAGGCACAGTATGCTCTGCCGCAATTCCTGTTAGCTGGCGTGCAAGCTCCGTATATCCCTCCAGCTCATATACATTCACCGTTGTAATGACACTGATGTTGTGTCGCAGCAAATACTGAATGTCTTCCAGTCGGGTTGCATGACGTGCCCCTTTTCGGTTTCTATGAGCAAGTCCGTCAACGAGCACAACCTCCGGATTACGTACCAGCAGGGCATCCAGATTTAGATCCTTCATCTCCATGCCATCCTTCCAGCGAGACCAGTGAATACTTGGAATTCGCTCCAACTCGCCGAGCTGCTCCACGGTCTCCGGTCTTTGCATGGTCGACACAGCACAGATGACCACATCGATCCCCTGGTGGCGCAATGTGTTTCCTTCCCTGAGCATATGATACGTTTTGCCTGAACCGCTGACCGGACCGATATATATCTTCAAGGTGCCCTGCTGCAGCTTCGTGATCATCTTCAAGATGTCTTCCGGGGACTTCCGCTTGAAACTGTCTTCCATCCTGTTCACTCCCCCCACATACCCTTTACTTAAAAAGGAGAAAGCCCCTTCCGAAGCTCGGAAGAAGGCCTGATACGAACAACCAAGGGAAGCTGCATTCCCGTGGATCTACCCAACACAATGACTGTTATTCCAGCTCAGCCGTTAACGCCAGATTCAAAGCGGTCACATTCACACGCGGCTCACCGAATATGCCCAGCTGTCGCCCTTGTGTATGTTCCTCCACGATCTTGGCAAGCTCTTGTTCACCAAGACCCGTTGCCTGGCTAATCCGCGGAATCTGTGCTTTTGCCGCTTCCGGTGACAGATCCGGGTCAAGACCGGAACCGGAACCGGTCACGAGATCCGCAGGAATGTGCTGCAAGCCCGGATTCTCTTGCTTGAGCTGAGCCACCTTTTCCTTCATTTCAACCATATACGCCTCCGAGGCCACGGCGCGATTAGAACCTGCCGAAGCAGTTCCATCATAATTGGCGTTCGATGCCCGGGGCTGGAACAGCCCCGGCGATTTCACTTCCTGCGCCAGCAGCGACGAACCAATGGTTTTCCCGTCAGCTGTGATCAGACTGCCGTTCGCCTGATCGGAGAAGAGCAGCTGTGCCACTCCGGTTGTAGCCAGCGGATAGATGACACCGCAAATCAGCATAAGCACGACAGACAACCGAATCGCGGGCAGTACCTGTTTCATATGAATCACATCCTGAATTTATTATTAGTTAAATTTAACAAATGATTCTACACTAGACCACTTCGCGGTCAGAACAACCTTTCGATCGCTGTTATCCCCAGATTTTTTTGATTCCCTTTCCCAAGGGATAAAATCCGGGAATAAAGGCGAACGCTACGCTTCTCCAGTTTTGTTCTGCCCTCTACGTTTTCGTGTAAATGTTATTCAAATCTAGTGTTAAAACCTCATACCAAATGAAGCCCCGACAGCACCAGATCAATCAGCTTAATTCCGATAAACGGTACGATTACACCGCCCACACCATAGATGAACACATTCCGTCCAAGCAGCCGTTCCGCGGACATGGCCCGATACTTCACACCCCGCATGGCGATTGGGATGAGCAGCGGGATAATGATAGCGTTGAAGATGAGCGCTGACAGAATCGCGGACTGCGGTGAAGCGAGGTTCATAATATTGAGTGCCTGAAGCTGCGGCATGGCCAGAATAAACATGGCCGGAATGATGGCGAAATACTTGGCAATATCATTGGATATCGAAAATGTCGTCAGTGCACCGCGGGTAATGAGCAGTTGCTTGCCAATGGAGACCACCGACAATAGCTTGGTCGGGTCAGAATCCAGATCGATCATGTTGGCCGCTTCCTTGGCCGCCATGGTGCCCGAATTCATCGCCAGGCCTACATCGGCCTGCGCCAGAGCAGGAGCATCGTTGGTGCCGTCGCCGGTCATGGCGACGAGCTTGCCCTCCTGCTGCTCTTTTTTGATCGCGGTAATCTTGTCTTCCGGCTTGGCCTCGGCAATAAAATCATCCACACCCGCTTCCAGCGCAATGGTCGCCGCTGTCAGGGGATTATCCCCTGTACACATGATCGTCTTGATACCCATGGCTCGCATCTCCGCAAACTTCTCTTTCAGTCCTGGTTTCACCGTATCTTTCAGATAGATCACACCATAAATCTGGTCATCAATCGCAACAGCAAGCGGTGTACCCCCAGCCTTTGCAATTCGGTTCGCAATATCGTCCAAATCGCTGGGTATCCGTCCCCCACGGGAGGAAATATGGCGTTTGATCGCATCTACCGCACCTTTGCGGATCTGCTTCCCACCGCTTAGATTCAGACCCGACATCCGGGTCTCTGCGGTGAAGTTCACATGTTCTGCATCTGCATATTCCGTCTCCGACCAGTTCTCGCCCTGCTTGCCAGCCAATTCAACGACCGAGCGCCCCTCTGGTGTCTCATCCACTACGGAAGCTTGCAGCGCCGCCCGAGTCATCTCTTGTGCAGATACGCCCTGAACGGGAATAAACTCCGAAGCCATGCGGTTGCCGTACGTAATTGTTCCGGTTTTGTCCAGGATCAGTGTATCAATATCGCCTGCCGCTTCCACCGCTTTACCCGACATGGCGAGTACGTTGAACTGCGTGACACGGTCCATGCCCGCAATACCGATCGCGGATAACAGACCGCCAATCGTCGTAGGAATCAGACAGACAAGCAGTGCGATAAGCGTAGCCAGATCGAGTCGAATGCCCAAATAGTTCGCCATTGGTACCATGGTCATGATGACAATCAGGAATATCAGTGTCAACACGGCGAGCAGTGTTGTCAGCGCAATCTCATTCGGTGTTTTCTGGCGCTGTGCGCCTTCAACGAGTGAGATCATTCGGTCGAGGAACGACTCCCCCGGATCGGTCTGCACACGCATCACGATATAGTCGGAAGTAACCCGCGTACCTCCCGTAACGGAGGAGAAGTCGCCGCCCGCCTCCTTGATCACGGGAGCCGACTCCCCCGTAATGGCGGACTCGTCGATAGAGGCCAGCCCTTCAATAATCTCACCGTCCGTGGGAATCAGTTCGCCTGCTTCTACACGGACGATATCTCCTTTTTTCAACTGGGTCGAAGATACTTGCTTGATGGTTCCGTCTTTCTGTACCAGCTTCGCCGTGGTGTCGGATTTCGTCTTACGCAGCGTGTCCGCCTGAGCTTTGCCCCGTCCCTCTGCCAGTGCTTCAGCAAAGTTGGCAAACAGCAACGTGAACAACAGGATGAGAAACACCGCAATGTTGTACCCTCGCCCTGCCTCGGATGCAACAAAGAAATCCGGATTGATACATAACAGCAATGTGATGAGTGTGCCGACTTCGACGATAAACATCACCGGATTTTTGATCATGACGACCGGGTTCAGCTTCTTGAAGGCATCCAGAGATGCCTGGAGCAGAATGTCCCGACTTAATGTTTTGGTTCTTTTGGGCGTACCGGGATCCGTACCCGTACCTCTCGTTCCTTTACCCTGGGTTCTGATCGTGCCTCTGTCTAATCCTTTCACCGTCTGCTCCTTCTTTCGTTCTACAACATTCATTGTGATAATCCACCTCCGCACTTTACGTCCTTGCTCCTATTCCCATATCCGATCACTGTACCATTCATATTGGACCTTCCATCATCGGATCATCGCCAAATGTTCTGCAATCGGTCCAAGCGCCAGTGATGGGAAGAACGTCAACGCCCCAACGACCACAATCATGATCACCAGAATACCTGCAAAAAGAGGCGTATGCGTACGCAGTGTACCCGTTGTTACGGGAACCACTCGTTTGGTGGCTAATGATCCGGCAATGGCGAGCATCGCGATCATGGAAATATATCTTCCGAGCAGCATCACCACACCAATGGCGATGTTGTAAAAGTCCGTGTTGGCATTCAGCCCGGCAAACGCCGATCCATTATTGGCAGCCCCGGATGCAAAGGCATATAGCACCTCGGTCAGACCATGCATGCCTGAATTCGAAATTGAAGCGACAGACTCAGGACGCATAAGCGCCAGCGCGGTCGGAGCCAGAATAATCAAAGGATGAACCAGCAGCGCGATAGATGCGAGCTTCACTTCCTTGCCCTCAATTTTTTTGCCCAGAAATTCAGGGGTCCGCCCAACCATCAGCCCACAGATAAACACGGCCAGAATCACATAGAGCAACCCGTTGAGCAAACCTACCCCTTTACCGCCGAATACGTTGTTGAGCATCATCTCCGCCAGTGCAATCATGCCACCAAGCGGGGTGAGCGACTCATGCATATTGTTCACTGACCCGGTTGTGGCTGCTGTAGTCACCGCTGTGAAAAGTGCGGATTCGGATACTCCGAACCTGACCTCCTTACCTTCCATATTGCCTTGGATTCCCACCGCATCCAGCGCTGGCACACCGCGATATTCGGAAACAAATACCGTGGTCAGCATCACGAGGAAAAGTAAACTCATGGCCGCAAACAGCGTCCAGCCCTGCTTCCGGTTGTTCACCATGATGCCGAAGGCGTAAACCAGCGCCGTAGGCAGCAGCATCATGCAGACAATATGCACGAGGTTCGACAACGCCGTAGGGTTCTCAAATGGATGCGCGGCGTTGGTTCCGAACCAGCCTCCACCATTGGTACCCAAGTGTTTGATCGACTCCAACGAAGCGACCAATCCGCGGCTAATCGTCTGCTGCGCCCCATCCAGCGTGGTCGCGTTCACCGATCCCGCCAGTGTCTGCGGCACACCCTGGAATATGAGGAACAACGCCACAATGAAGCTCAGCGGCAAAAAGATTCTCGTAATCGACCGTACCACGTCGACGTAGAAGTTCCCCAGTTCATCCCGTCGGCCCACCAGGCCGCGAATGAAGGCAATAGCGACCGCAAAGCCGGTCGCGGCTGAGGTGAACATTGGAAACGTCACTGCCAGCATCTGTGACAGATACGACAGGGCGTTCTCGCCCGTGTAAGACTGCCAGTTCGTGTTGGTCATGAACGATGCAGCTGTATTAAAAGCCTGTGCCGCAGGCATATTGCCAATGCCATCCGGGTTGAGCGGCAGATACTTTTGCAACCGCAGCACCAGAAACATCAATAACAGCATGACGAAGTTCGAAATGAGCACGGCTGACAGGTACTTTTTCCAACCCATCGACTCGTTCTCCTTCACCCCCATCAATCGATACAGCAATCGCTCAGGCCCACCAAATATCCGATCCAGTCCTGTTCGTTTGCCGTCAAACACCTTCACCAGATAACTCCCCACTGGCTTCACCAGTAGTATGATGATCAGCAGCGTCACCGCCACTTGTAATAAACCGCTACTCATATCCGCATTTCCTCCCTAAAATCGACGATCCAAGTGCTTCTGGTTTCGTGCCCCAAACGACCATCAGAATTTCTCCGGCCTCACCAGCACGTAACCTAGATAGACTACCAGTGCGAGCACAATCATGCCGATGACGATCATACGGCTTCTCCCCTTTCATGCCCTATGCATTCATGCTTTCTCACAAAATTTCACAAATCCCCAGAACACCACAAACAACAACACAACCAGCCCAATGATCGTGGCATCATTCACCATGTGCTCCCCTCCCTCTCTCTACCGTTCTTGCAACCTTCTACATATGAAATCGTAATACGAAACGCTGTAAAAAGGGGGTAAAGAAATACCCGCCAAGGTGTAAAAATAGCGTAAAAAAAGACCCGCTCCCCTCAGCGATCAGCTGAAAGAAACAGGTCTATGTGCATTTTTATATCGAACAATCCATTACCTATTAGGATGTGTCTTCAAATTCAACAAGCTTAACGTTGACGGAGGTTATCATCTAAAAAGAGGTCTTGGTGTCCAAGCCGCTGTTCCCTGGCTAAAGGGTAGTCCATTTTAAGAACTACGTGTGGGCATTTCCCTAACATTTTGAGTGTTAGTTTCGCGTTTGCTCATCATGTACTTATTAAAAAAATCAGTGCTTATCCCTGTCATATGATGAAAAAAGGACGTCTCCACTTTCCAATCTTCCTCAATCATATAACGAATATCCACAAGACCTTTCTTGGAGATCAGGTCAATAATGGTTTTGATTCGCATCGGTTTTTGCAGTGGTATCGTATGGTCGAAAGGTTCTTTTTCCAGATATCCTCTTCGGTGCATCGCCGCATAGAAATTACGATGATCCTTTGCCTCCATCATACCTAAATGCGCAGCTCTGTATCCCAATACTTGTAGTGAGGTCTTCCATTTCTTTTTCAAATCGAGATACTGATCTGGATTCGTCTTATAAGAGATGTCATTCATATCCGATGAGAACTCTTCCTCAGGTAATAAAAAGGCACCCGCAAACAAATTGGCTTCATTCTCAATTAATTTGTGTTCTTTTCGATCCAGATTGGCGAACTCAAGACGGTAATGAAGCAGCAAATGGCCAAGCTCATGCGCAATATCGAAGTTCCTGCGAACCGCTGACCGTTTGATGTTGCCCAGTATGATAAACGGACGATCGTTCCGCGTCCAAAGGCTGTACGCATCAATTTCCTCACCAATCGCTTTCTCAAAAACGTACACACCGCTTTTTTCAATCCAGAACATGAGGTTCTCATTCGTAGAAGGCTCCAAATTAAGTCGTTGCCTCGCAAGTTGTGCAACATAATGGATCTGAGTCGAACGATCATCGTCTGAATGATTCATATATGCAATAGCCTCTTCCCGCAGCTTGATAATATTCAGCGTAGGAAGGCTAATCTGAGCGGTAATATAGTTGATGAATGTATCCAGATATTCTACGTGTTTTGCTTCTGTCTGTGTCTTGGAAATCACATTCAACACCTTTGAACGATAGGCAATATTCATGACATTAATATTGGCAGAGTTATTATGCTCTGCAAGCATATCCTTTGCATAAAAATACTTGCTTTTCACACTGAAAATGCGTTTTAACTCGTTCACGATTGGTACTTTGGGAGAGGTATACGCATTTTCATATTGCCAGACTGCTTGTTCTGTCACACCTAACAGTTCGGAGAGCTGTTTTCTAGAATACCCGTGCATGATCCGCAAATTGGTCAGATTTTCACCAACGAACACGCTGCTCCCTCCTTACTGAACTACCGGGGGATTATCCCCATTGTTCTTCTTCCAAAATTTGAATATCGTATGCTGCCGGGTCGACGATATCCTCCATGTCTGGTGCAAGGACCTCGCGGTCACTATCATTCAACTCTGCACCTGAGATACGATCGGATAAATCTTCTATAAAATAGGCTATATTATCATGCGGATTGGGCAGATAATGTTGAATCCTAGAAATTTGAAATGCTTCATCAATAGCATAAGTGAGTATATGGAATTCATTATACGTAGAAGCAAAATGTTCAAGTTCTTCTTTCACACGACTGACCTGACTTTCTGGAATAGGTAAACAAAGTTGCTCCACTCTCTCGAACTTAGCTTGCCCAGTAGAGGAGGGTTGGGTTAAGGAGAATTCCAAGTCTTTATTAATCTTGGAAAGATCATGTAGATACGTACGTAAAGCACCCTTGTTGTCACCACCCGTAGGCAGCTTAGCTCTGGAAAAACTATATTCATTAAAATAAACAGCATTCTTAATCAGAAATATTACTTTTGAATCTTCGTGTGTAAACTGAAGGTAATCCCAAGTTAAACCTGCTTTGGATTTTTTGTGAGTGAATCCTTGTTCAACACAAAAATCTGCGATTTTACTTTCAATAAAGTTACCTTTAGTCCAGGCAAACGCTGAACTAATCTTCATGTTCTTTTTCCGATCTTTACGGTGCTCAATATAGTCACGGTATCCTTCAACAATAGCATCAACAATCATCTGACTATGTTCCGACTTGAACTTATATTGTTCCATATGGATCACTCCGATTCAGAAATATGAAGGCCATTTATATTTTAATCGAATTTCACATGTAAGGATATGATTTTTTTTGTTATTTTTAAAGTGGAAGTGATTTCAATGCCCTTATCCAAACGGATTCTGGGCCCATTGCAGCAGTCTCTTCCGGGTAATTTTCCCGTGTGACGTATGTTGAATAACTTGGCCGCCGTCCAGCAGCAGCACTTGAGGCGATTCATGGTGAACCTCGGTGTCTTCCGCAATGCGGCGGGACAGCGAGCGACTTTCGATGACTTTGACGATCCGGTACTCCATCTTCTGTGCGGGATCTGATGCGTTCGAGCCCACAAACGCCATAAACTCCCTGTATGCTCTCGCACTGATTGAACAAGTTGTACTGTGTTTCAGCAGCAGCACCGGATGATCCTGCGATTGCTCAAGTACCTCTTCCCAGTCCTCCTGCTTACGCAATTCCTTGACATGTTCACTCAGCATATCATCCAGCCCCGAGCCTGCACGTTTGCTAACGACAGATCCAACCACGACGCCCAGTGCCACACCAAAGGCTATCCCCAGAGCGATCTGGTTCGTTGCCACACCAATACTCGTTCCAATGACAATACCCACCCCAAGCCAAAGAGTTTGAGGATTCGCTTTTTTATCCATGGAGATCATCCTCCTTGCAGATATTTATATAATAATATTTACTTTAATGTAGGAACAGTCGCTCGTTTGCCTGTATAAAAGGGCTATGGTAACATAAGAACAGA
Organism: Paenibacillus sp. OK076; assembly: GCF_900110055.1. Lineage (NCBI taxonomy): Bacteria > Bacillati > Bacillota > Bacilli > Caryophanales > Paenibacillaceae > Paenibacillus > Paenibacillus sp. OK076. The sequence continues at coordinate 116,507 of NZ_FOCH01000008.1, read as the reverse complement.
CAACAAGGAGAGGTAAAACCCTCTCACGGAGCATCTATTCAGATGCAGAGCAAATCCCACCGCAGGCAGTCAACCTGTTTAACGGTGGGTTTTTGTTTATGACTTCATTATGGTAATTTCCGCCCGTTGTCTCCAGAAAATTATACCATAGGCGCCTACGCAGGCGCTTTTATATTCCTCATCGAAGGGTCCATTTTTGTGATACACTGAGTGTAATTTGGCAACGATGAATATGAAGAACTGATTGGAAAGGCGGAAAATCGTTATGGGATATGCTTTTATGATCGAACCGCAGTATTATACCGCTTTGGAGAACGAAGACGAGTTGATTGAGAAGTGCCAGGAATGGGGCCTGCTTTCGGAAAAAGCAACGAAGGTCAAAACGTTCTATTATAAAGGGAATGGGCTGAATATGCCTTGCACCATCGTTGGCTTTGTCGATCATATGGCAGCAGTCATTCAATTGGACAATGATCAGAAACACTGTATTCATCCGTCTTATCTGAAAGAAATGCAGGCGTCCAGCTATAATGTGAGAAGTTCGATTGCAGCGGGAACGGACAAGTCTAGCGAACCAGTCGTGGTAAGCAATACAGAGAATCTCACCACTTCTGAAGCTGTACAAAATTCTGAACCTGTGACTAATTTGGATGAGATTACATCCGGTTTGCATAGTTCCGATTCAGAACTGGATGTGGACACGGATGACGATGATTCCTCCTCTGCTTTAAAAGGCGACCCTGACGGTCTGGTGGAAGAGTATGTTGGACCTGCTAACGCAACAAGCAGCGCTGCTAAACCAAAGGCAAAAACCGCAGGTAAAGCTAAATCGCTTAAGATTGAATTGCCAGAGGGTAAAGTGAAAATGTCTGCGGTTGTGAAGGAATTTACAACCGTGCCGAACCACTTCTCCGACAATGATGATGAAGTCATTATCTATGAAGCCGTTACGATCACCGAGCCCGAAGTTGTTGATGTGGGCGAAGCGTGGTCCAGCCACAGTGCCACGATCAAGAAGCAGGAGCTTGAGGTTGGTGATGTGCTTACTTTTGAAGCCAAGATTATCAAGAAAAAGCTGGCCAAGAATCCTGTTCCCTACAAAATCAACAATCCTTCCAAGATTCAGAAAGAAGTCTAATTTTAGATTAGCAAATATACACACCTTGCAGGAGTCACAAAAAACCTCCAGACACGTTACTCATGTCTCGGAGGTTTTGTAGTTTCATCATATATAGTGGAGGCACAAACTCGCAATTTCTACTGATGTTTACTGATGGTTGGCTGCAACACAGCTAATCTGGAACTGAACGCCAAATTTATCGATAACCATGCCGTAGGCCGGACTCCAAAATGTTTCCTGGATCGGCATTTTCACTTCGCCACCGTCTTGCAGTTGGTTGAAAATCGCTTTGGCTTCTTCGGCAGTATCTGTGTTCACCGTGACATTCACATGATTACCTACAATATAAGGCATGCCAGGGAATGTATCAGATAACATCAATACAGAACTTCCAATCTGCAAGGAAGCATGCATGATGCGATCTTTCGCTTCGGGTGGTACGGGGTGGTCTGGGTTGGAAGGACCATCGCCAAATGTCTGGAGAGCCAGCACTTCCGCTCCAAATGCCTTTTTATAAAATTCCACTGCTTCACGTCCGTTACCATCCGTTACAAGATACACATTCAAGCTAATCGCCATTCGTGCTTCATCTCCTTGATATCATGTAATTTAACCATTCCTGCCACTTGCGACATGAGTATATACGAATAGGTTGTCCGTTGACAAGAAGGGATTTCTGCAAGCTTCTCTATGAACAATTCCTGCCTCTCAAAAGGGGATCTGGCCACTTTGTCCCTCATCTTGGGCAGTGCTAGGTCAAAAAAGATCATCCATTGGTAGGATTGTCCTGTAATCCTTATTTTATCCTCGCTGTCTTCACAAAAAAAAACCACTCTCCCGAATCCTGTCGGTAAAATGGCGTGGTCGATCCTATGAGGTTAGCGCGTTTTTACGATGCTATCTATTTCACTTTTCAACAAGAGGTATCGGTGAACACTTCTCATGATCGGGACCTTAGTTAGTTTATTCTTGTCTACATAAAGTTTCATCTGATCTTTGGTCAGACCGAGCAAACTCCCTGCTTCAGAAACCGTCAATACAACCTCGGGATTCGTAGCATTAAACGTTTTTTTCACTTTCTGGTTCCAGTCCTCGAATACCTGCATAGATCAGTGATCTCCCCTATCCATAGCCAGTCATTTTCCAGGCTGAATAGATCCATTATACCATACTTGTGATGATCGTAACTTAATCCTTATGTAGAACCAATTAATGTTAGTAAATTAGGCTTCGCGAGCCAACACCTCGAACTGCCTTAATGCCGGGAATGGAGAGGCATCTGAGCACTTAATCAGTTCGCTTAACGTTACCCATTCCACGTGTATATACCTCAACATAAGAAGTGCATAAAGAGCCACTTCCTTCAAGTGGCCCCAAGATATAAAACTAAATGATTGCCTTAAGCCTCTTCCCAGAAGCGGCGCAGGTTGCTCATGGCGATTTTGGAAGCAGATTTGCATTCCTCCATGCCCTCAAACTCAATCGTAATGTTACCATCATAACCGGAGTCTTTAATCAGCCTCACAATTTTGCGGATTGGAATATCTCCTTGCCCCACAATGGCACCGCGTAGAAAGTTGCCGTAAGCGGTTGTGAACCATTCCCCTTCACCCGGATGCTCATCATAAGGGCGGAAATAGAAGTCCTTGAAGTGGACCAGAGAAGCGTACGGCAGATTTTTCATGACCCCGATAATCGGATTCTCATCCACGCACATGAAGTTGCCGATATCGAGTGTCGTTTTGAAGTTGGGACGATCTACGGCATGAAGCACACGCTGCACACGGTCACTGGCCTGCACACTGAAGCCGTGATTCTCAATGGTTGTTGTAATGCCAAACTGCGCAGCATAATCAGCGATGATCTGGCTTCCCTTCACCATCAGCGGCAAATGTTCCTCAAACCAGGCAATGGTCATTTTCTCCTTAGGCAAAGTAAACGCCGTTACGTCATGACGCATATGCTTTACACCCATTCGGTGTACAACATCGACATGTCTTTTGACCCGAGCTATCTCTTCTTCAAAAGCTTCTTCCGTCTCCTGCACGAAATTCGCAGGCATCGAATAGTTGGACAGCTCAATACCCGCAGAAGCAGCCCGCTCCCGAATGGCATCGGCGAGATCAGGATTATCCTCCACGGTGTAGCCATACGGAACCATCTCCATATGCTCGCCACCATTTGCAGCAATCCAGTCGATGATATCCAGAACCGTCATTTCACCCGAATTCAGATCGTTCAACAAGCTATACGTACTCAGGCCCACTTTCATCTGCTCAGCTCCCTATCGGTATTGTTGGATAAATTTAACCGCTTTGCGAATGTCCTGTTCCGGCTGATCGCCTACCTCGCGTTCAATCGTCAGATAACCTTTGTAGCCAATATCCCGAAGGGCTGCAAAGTATGCGTCAAAATCCACACTGCCCTCGCCCAGCGGTACCTCACGGAAGAACGTTCCGGAAGAGACCATTTCGGCAATTTTCTCATGATCCATAGGGGCATATCCTACTGCACCGTATACGTCCCTCGGGTCTACTTCCTTCAGGCGCACACCATCTTTCACATGGGTATGCACAATATAATCCTTGAGCAGATGAACACCTCGTGCAGGATCATCTCCGGTAACCATCACCATGTTCGCCGGGTCAAAATTCACCGAAACCCCGTTCGTAGACAGGGTATCCAGAAACCCTTTCAGGTCTGCTGCCGTTTCCGGCCCCGTCTCAATCGCGAAGTAGGCTCCTGCGCTTTTGGCGTATTGGCCCAGTTCCTCACATGCGGCATGCAGTGTGGCATACACTTCGGAGGAAGGATCGTGCGGAACAATACCGATATGTGTTGTAACGATATTCGTACCTAGATCCAGAGCAAGGTCCACGATGCGCTTGGACTTCTCTACTTTCCACGGATTATCTTCCTTGACCTGAAACCCGTGACCGCCCAAATCGCCAACCAGGGCAGAAATTTCAAGACCGAGAGAATCGATATAACTTCTTAACTCCTTGCGAGCTGCCGAAGAGAGGTTTTCGGGGTCCATCTCTCCATGGACTGCATAGATCTGTACGCCTTCTGCACCTACATCTTTCGCTTTGCTTAATCCTTCACGTACACCTACACCGAAGCTATCCACGATAACGCCAATCTTGTTTGTTAATTTCATGCCATACCCTCCCGTTAAATCAGTATTTGATTTTCCATTCCTGGTGAGCCTTCATGACGGACGGAATGCTCTATACAATTTTCGACCCCTACCCGGTCACTCCTTTTTCTCCGATCATTTCTTATCCGGTTTCCTGAGACTAATCTGTTGAAACCAGCTTCACGGTTTGAATTTCATATGGCTTGAACGTCAGCTCAAACTTCCCATCATGACAAGCTAGTGGTCTAATTTCATCCTCCAACAGATTGACTACAGACGTCTGTATACACGCGTCAGCCCATTGAACCTGAACCGTTTCTCTTCCACCAGATGACTCATAGAAACGAAGTATCGTTCCCGTGCCATCTTCGGAAGCCTTGATTGTATCCAGAATAACATGTTCACTATGGAAATGAACCCAGCTATGTTCTGCCGGCAATGTGCCAGAGTGTCGTTCACTCGCAACAACCCGAACCGGGTGGTTTAGTTCCATCGCACGTCGTACCACACCCGCTTCCCGCCAATCTCCCTGATGCGGCAGCAGGGAATAGATAAATTCATGCTCACCCTGGTCAGCATGTTCATCCGGCCATTTTGGAGCACGAAGCAGGGAAAGACGGATCGTCTGATCCTTGATGTCATATCCATATTTACAATCGTTCAGCAGGCTTACACCACTGTTGCCCTCGGAGATATCCGCCCAGCGGTGACCACACACTTCAAACTGGGCCTGCTCCCAGCTGGTGTTGTTATGGGTTGGTCGCTCCAGCGCACCAAACGGAATTTCGTAGGCTGCCTTGGCTGATATCAGATCAACGGGAAAAGCCACTTTGAGCAGCTTATGGCTCTCCGCCCAGTTCACCTTTGTCTTGAAATCAACACGTCGCTGATGACGATACAGGATAATATCCTGGTGAATCTCCGACTCGTTTAACTTCCAGTGAAACCGAAGGATATCCTGCGTTACTCCACGCTGTACTACTTCTTTGGAGATCAGCTCTGCCACTCCTGCTCGCTGCGATTCAAACCGCGGATCAATATCCCAAGCATCCCAATACGTTGGCCTGTCATGGAAAAACTGTAACTCATTCGCTTTATCGCCCGGCTTCAGCCACTCCCGTTGCATGGATTTGTCATACCATCTGGTGATCTCTCCTACATCGTTAAATTCAAGCGTGTAAAAGTCCGTTTCCCAGACAGAAGGGAAAGATTCATCCTGTTTCAATGCAGGCAGATTGGCATCCGGTTCATGGCGTAGCCATAACGTTGTATATCCAAAGGCCGGAATAGATCGGACATAGACTGACAATGTCAGCACGTCTCCATTTGCCTCCAGGTCACTCGGCAGACGAATACCCCGATGGTCGAACGCTGCTATACCGCTCAGTTTCTCGTCGCCTGTAATCGTAATGACTTCTCCCCGCTCCCAGCCTAGGCTATTAAATACAACATAGGGCAGACCGTCGAAGCCATCTGTCGCAATGCGGTCCTCAATACGGCCAAGAGTACCATCCATAGCCGATGTCCCCAGAGCCAATACTTTCGTATACTCTTCCGTAGATGTTACGTATACTTCGGGAATGGACGTGCCCGGGATAATATCATGGAATTGATTCAGCATAATCAGCTTCCAGCCTTCATCCAGATCACTTTTCGACTGAGCTGCTTCAACTCCGGCAAACTGCCCCCAGATTTCCGCTTCCCGATACAACACCTCCGCTTTGCGATTGCTCCGTTTGTTGCGCGCATGGGTTGTATAGGTTCCACGGTGCAGTTCCAGATATAAGTCGCCATGCCATTGGGGCAGCTTAGGATTGTTGTTCGAAATTTCTTCGAAAAACGCGCCAGCTGTACTGAAATTGCTGATGGGCTGCCCAACCATGAAATGGGATCGCTCTGCGAACGCAACCATTTCGTTCGTTACCCCTCCTCCACCATCGCCATGCCCATACAGCAGCATTTGCTCGGGGTGTACATCCTTCTGCTTGTAGGATTGCCAGTGCTCATCGACATCCTTGGGCCGGGTATGTTCATTCACTCCATGATTGAGATACGCAAGCACCGAGGTGCCGTCAATGCCCACCCAGTGGAACAGATCATACGGGAAAACGTTGGTATCATTCCAATTGAGCTTGGTGGTCATAAAATAAGGAATATCAGCCAGCTTGAGCAGTTGTGGCAGCGAAGCACAGTAGCCAAACGTGTCAGGAAGCCACTCGATGTTTGAACGCTTGCCGAACTCCTCCTGATAAAAGTTCTGCCCGTATAAGATCTGCCGCACCAGCGACTCGCCACTCGGAATGTTCAGATCAGGCTCTACCCACATGCCACCAACTAGTTCCCAGCGGCCTTCGGCAATTCGGGCTTTGATTCGTTCGTACAGCTCTGGATAGTGTTCTTTCACGAATGCATACAGCTGCGGTTGACTCTGCGAATACACGAACTCCGGATACTCATCCATCAAAGTACACATCGTGGAGAAGGTGCGGCTGGACTTGCGCACGGTCTCACGCACAGGCCACAGCCAGGCAATATCGATATGGGACTGCCCAACCAGATGCATGAATCCGTCCCGGTACTCTTCCGGGTCTTCCTCCTGCACCGACTGTGCGAGCCATTCTTCCCAATGCTGCACCCACGCCGCTTCACTCCAGCGCTCCGGTTCGTTGTACATCTTATCCATCACCTGATGAATATCCCGGATAAGACGGGTGCGCTTTAAGTCTATCTCCGGCAATGCTCTGAGTGATTCTGCAAGTACCGTAATGCTATACATTAGACTCTGTAAAGGCGAATTAACACGAACCAAAGCGGCTCGGATGCCCTGAATTGGCGGCTGGATGACCGCCTGTCGATTCAAGGGGTCATGTGGTTCCGGTATGGGATCATATAGCTCAATCTCCAGCAAAGGCGTAGTTCCCACACGGCTCTTCGGTAACGGTACATACCCATGATTGCGATCCAGTCCGTGATAAGGCATACCATTTACCCTTAGCAGCCCTTCACCCCCGGCCTCGAAGATCAATCCGACCCCATCTTCCTCCCAATTAGCCGGAATCTCTACGATTTTGCTCAGAAAATAAGTCGTTCCATGGTTGCTATGGAGCGGATTCAAGCTTTGAACAGCCGCATTCTCCTGTTCATACTCATATTCCCCTGGCCGGATATACTTGGCCTTCTGCATCTGCCACTCCGGAAGCTCAAGGGTATCCTTCCATTGCTGCTGAGCCAGATCTTGAATGAATCGCTGAATTCGAATCATACCTCCACCCCCACCTTCTGGATGTGTAAACTACAAGCAGCCCAGTCTCTAGAGCTGCTGCCAACCATCAGTTTGAATTCACCTGGCTCCACAACAGGCTGAAGACGGGAGTCGACCAGCTCCAGATGTTCTTTTTGCACAGGGAACGTCACCGTCCGGGTCTGTCCCGGCTTCAGATGAATTTTACGAAATCCCTTCAGTGAAATTTCGGCTCGGGTGACCGAAGCTGATACATCCGTAATATACAGCTGCACCACCTCATTTCCTGCAACCACTCCCGTATTTGTGACCTCTACCTGCACCTCGGCTTCATCGTCTGGTCCGACTACTTCCGGCACAACTCTTACATTCTCGTACTTGAATTCCGTATAACTCAGCCCAAAGCCGAACGGATATTGTGGTACCAGATCTGTCTCTAGATATCGCTTACCCCGAGTGCGTTTGGCATTGTAGCTGACCGGAAGCTGACCTACATGCTTGGGAATGGAGACGGTAAGACGACCAGATGGATTCACATCACCGAACAGAATATCTGCAATAGCGTTGCCTCCCTCCTGCCCCGGGTACCACGCTTCCACAATGGCATGGGCATGCTCATCAATCCATGATTCAGCAATCGGCCGTCCGTTAATATATACGACAATAACCGGTTTCCCCAGCTTATGTACTTCCTGCACCAGTTCCAACTGAACCCCCATCAGGTTCAGAGACGAGCGGTCTATCCCCTCGCCGCACTCCATATCGTTCCATGGATCATCCGTAACAACGGATGCCCCCGTCCGCAGATCAATGGTCCCTTCGCCAAAATCCCGGCTACTTGACCCTCCCATCACCATAATGATGGTGTCTGCTTCTTCAGCACAGGCGAGCGCTTGCGCAAAGCCCTCTCTGGAATCCCCTTTGATCCGGCAGCCTGGTGCGTACAGCACCTTTCCGGTGTCAGCACCAAGCTTGCGCGTAATCCCATCCAGCACCGTAACGATCTGTCCTCTCGGCTGCGGCGAGGTGTAGTCGCCAAGCTGGTTGTAGACGTGGTTCGCATTTGGGCCAATGACCGCCAGTTTTGTACCTGTTTTACCGAGCGGAAGGGTGTTGTCTTCATTTTTGAGTAAAATGATTCCCTCTTGCGCGACTTTTCTCGCCAGCTGAATATGTTCTTCACATCCGATCACCTGCTCTGCAAAGTCAGGATCAACGAAAGGTTGTTCGAATAAACCTAGTCTGAACTTCATCTCCAGCACCCGCCTTACCGCTGTATCCAGATCCTGCTCTTCAATTAATCCTTGCGACAGGGCCTGCCCGAGATGCTTACGGTACATGTACCCGGACATTTCCATATCCACCCCTGCCTTAAGCGACTGAGCGACGGCCTGCTCCCCGTTCTCCGCGGTGTTGTGTCCATTGACGAGCATCTGAATTGCACCAAAGTCAGTAATGATAAATCCGTCAAAACCCCATTGCTCGCGCAGCAGATCATTCAGCAGATACGAACTCGACGTACAAGGCACACCATCAATCTCGTTATACGCTGTCATGACAGAACATGCTCCGGCTTCCACTGCTTTCTTGAACGGCAGCAGATCCACCTCGTGCAGCTCTCTCAGTCCCATATGCACCGGAGCAGCATTGCGCCCACCCTCCGAGCTGCCATAGGCTGCAAAATGTTTGAGTGTCGCCACAATCGTCCGATTGGAATCGAGCCGGTCACCCTGTAAACCTTTTATCGCTTCAACCGCCAGTTCACCGATCAGGTATGGATCTTCGGCAAAACATTCCTCCGTCCGTCCCCATCTCGGGTCCCGTACGACATCAAGCACAGGCGAATATGTTGCCGCTCCTCCCTGGCTCCGAGTCTCCACAGCAATCGCTTCACACATCTTGCGGTACAATTCCGTGTTCCAAGCACTTCCTACTGCTAACGGCACCGGGAATACGGTTGCCCCAATGGCCATATGCCCGTGAGAACACTCTTCCCCGAACAATATGGGAATTCCCAGCCGGGAGTTCTCCATGGCATACCGCTGAATTTCATTAGTGGCAACAGCTCCTTGCCTAGGGGTCAGGCCAGTCTCCAGCGTCACTTCCGTCCAGGGATCAGCACGAAGTGCTCCATACAACGACCCAATCCCGCCCTCTGCGATGTCCTTTTTAAACTCATCTGTAACCTGAACCGTACCATCTGCTTTCTTCACATAAGTCTTCCACCCCATCGGCTGGATCAGCTGTCCTATCTTCTCCTCCGTAGTCATCCGCCCGAGCAGATCTTGGGTCCGCTCCTGAATGGGAAGCGAAACATCTTTATAGTCCATATGCACATTCTCCTTATGAGTTCGGCTTAGTCTGGTGCATGGGCTCACATGGCTTTTCGGTAGTCGCTAGGCGCTACACCCACCACATTCTTGAACGCCCGATTGAAGGAATTGTAATTCGTATACCCAACTTCCTCACTGATCTCCTGAATGGCCTTATCCGTCTCCAGCATGAGCTGCTTCGCCTTCTCAATACGGTGACTAATCAGAAGATCCACGAACTTCTCACCAATTTCGTCCTTAAACAGCTTGCTTAAATATTTTGGATTGATATCAAATAGATCACTTAGATAATTCAGTGACAGCTCGGGGTTGTTGTAGTTCTGTTCAATATACTTGCGAATTTCAAGAATATGAGATCTATGTTTTCTGGAGCAATGAAGCGTCTGCATCTCATCAGCCAGCTCACGGAAACCTTCCCAGCACAGCGCGCGTAAATCATCCAACGTCTCCCAACCTTCCAACCTAGGAAGAAGTGGTGTAAATACAGATGCCCATCGCTCCTGATACTCTCGTGGAAGTTCTGCGAACTCCCGGTTATAGTGCTGGAACAGCAATTGGACCGTATTCATAATCTCCTGGCGGGAGAGCACGGATTTATGGATCTGTTCGAACAAGCGGTCAAAATGCTTCTCCCACACATCTTCCGAGAGTCGCATCGCCTGCACCAGCAAAGAGATCGTCTTCAGGAATTCATACACATCATTGGTTGAGTTCGGTACCTCCCCGCATGGAATGATCCGATTCATGCCGAGCACAGCCTTGTATTCCAAGGCATGCACCGCCTCCTTCAGCGAAGCTCTCAGACCACGGACATCCACTGCCACTCTTCCAATACCAATGGTTACGGTGAAGTTCAAATACTGCCCAACCCTGTCCAGATAACCGGAGAGCAGTCTCTGCTCGGTTTCCCCACCTTTCTCCATTTCGGGAATCCAGAGTATGGCATACAGACGCTGATCCGATATCCACTCTGCCCATACTTCGGTGCCCTCGTGCCTTGCACTCTCCTGCAGAATGCTGGATAACACAAATTTCAGGAGGGATTGATCCTGATTGTGGTACTCCTCCATGAACCGGGAATACTGATCGATCTCCACCACCATTACAGCCCATCGATTCTCTAACTGCGGGAGCTTGAACCTGCTCATCTCCGCTGTAAGTTCACTACCGGTAAAGTCCCGCGTACCCTCCAGCAGCTCCTGAAATAAATATTTCTTCTGCAAAATCAGGTTCTCTTCATGCTCCTCCTGATATTGCTTGGTTTGATCAATCATTCGCTCCAGCGTAGTCTGGATAAAACGGAACTCGTTATCCTTCGTATAACCCGCCCCTGGCTGTTTCTGCGAAGCCACCGTCTCAATCAACGTGACAATCTGCTGGATGGGCTTGTAATTTCTACGTGTCACATAGATCACCCATATCACACCAATCAGGACAACAGCAACGGCAAAAACAAACCAGATATTATAAAATTTCAGGGCAAATTTGACGATCTTGCCATTATTCAGTCCCGTCTGTACCTTCCAGCCGCTGTAGCTGGATGTAAACTCGGAGAATACTTCACCTGAGTCTGTTTTGGGAGAAACCGCCGTAATTCCATCCTGAATTCCTCCGTCCCACAGATTGCCACCGGAGCGATTGAAGATATTCACGAAGGTGAATTCAGGGTCATACATCTGCATGATGGATTTCTGCAAGGTCGGCAGATCGACGTTAACAACCACAAGACCCGTGCCGTTTCCGACACCGCGAATGAGTGTAATGACCTGTTTTCCTTCCTCTGTCGGAAATGCCTTAAAGGATCTCGCCCCCACCCACTTTTGCGTTGCCGCAGCACGACTGTCTTTAATAAACGCTGCATCCGGGAATTCCTCAATCGGCACTGCCTTGCCGTTGCTGAATACCGTATCGTCGTTGTATCTCACCAGATATATGGAATCAATCAGCGGATACTCTATTTTTAATTCATCAATAACCTGGACTGCTTGAATTCCGGCATACACATCCTCGCTTCCGGTTACCGAATAATAATTTTTCAGGTTGGGATTGGTCAAAATATCACGCAGCACCTTGAAGTCAATGGAACGTAGTGAATTGTCCAAATATTGCGTTACCTGTGACGCCAGAAATTCATTGGCCTTGAGTGCTTCTCTCCGGTTCTGTTCATTGAATACCTGAAAGAAGATAATAAACAGGATTGTGGTCACGATAAAAAAAACAGGCAAATACGATAGCAGCAAACGTCTAAACCAACTGTTGTTCATCTCCGAGGCCCCCCACCACTGTTTATACGCATGAGCATTTTGCATAATCTGGAATGACAACCGCGCCAATCTGGTCGCTAATTTTCCATAAATATTCAGTAAATTATATCGGATGAAGTGGGGTTGTCAAAAGGAGAAGACCGTCCCGATTCCTGTGTTGGCATCGGGACAGCCTCATTCATGAATCCATCAAGCTTTATTGATTCTTCTCAATCGCACGCTGGTAAATCTCAAGGTAATTGCTGAGTCCCAGACCATCAAAACCTTTCACGTACGCGCCCCATTCCTTATCGATGCTCTTGCTGCCGATAATGAATTGAGCCATATTGGTCATCACGTAATCCTTGACGGCTGTCGTGAGCTGCGCAGCGGTTTCTGTATCTTCAGGACGGATAAATACGTTCGCAGGATAGACTTCTTTTGGCGCATAAGGTTCATATACATTGGTTGCTTGCGCTAGACGTGTACCGTAACCCTCCGCTTCCAGTGGGTTCTGACCTTCTGCAAACAGATTGCGGAACGTATTGGACAAGTCATGTGCTCCGATCTGTGACCAACTCTCGTTGACTACAACATTTGGGTCACGCTCAGGCAGGTTGTAGTAGCTGTATTTGGCAGGCTCACCATTGATGTTTTTCTCATCGGCATCCGCCTTCTTCCAGCCTTTTCCTTCGGTCGGCCCGTACTCTGCATATAAAGCGCCTTCTTCACTGAACATATAATCTACAATTTTGATCGCGGCGATCTGTTGTGCTTCGGTCGCTTTATTGGTGATGGCGAACTCAAACTCACCTACGCTTTGCGTAGCGCCTGTCGTCTGCACACCATCTGGCCCTTTCAGTGGAGGCACGATGTCCCAGTGCTGGTGGCGGGTGATATCTTTGTCATATGTGTTCACGAGGTAGCTGACCAGCGCTGTCGTAATGGAGCCGACCACTTCATCGCCTTCCTTGTTACCCAACTGCCCGATTGCCTGATCGTTCTGTGTGAAGGAAGCCGGATCAATCAGGCCTTCTGCATACAGCTTATGCATGTACTCCAGCCCTTTTTTCCACTCTTCCTTATTCGCTGCAAAATCAACCTTGCCATCATTCACGATCAGATATTTATCGTTGTCATTATAGATAAAGCTGTTCATTAAATAGGCATCGATGTTGCCGTTCCACACGTACTTGTTGGGTGCACCCGTGAGTGGAATCTCATCGGCTTTGCCGTTGCCATTCGGATCTTGTTCCTTGAACGCCTTCAGAACCGTGTAGAGTTCTTCTGTCGTGGTAGGCATTTTGAGACCCAGATTGTCCAGCCACTCGGTGTTAATCCAGTATTTCTGAGCGTACGTACAGTGGTAACATTCATTGAAAATCGGCAGAGCGTAGATGTTGCCATCCGGCGCAGTTACCGCTTCTTTGAAGTACGGCTTCTCCTCCATCATCTTGGACAGGTTCGGACCGTACTGCTTGATCAGATCCTGCAGCGGGAGGAACACGCCCTGTTTTCCGTATGTTTGAAGGTCTGAGGTCGTGAACTTGCCATGGAGGAACACTTCGGGATAATCCCCACTCGCCAGCAGCAACTGTCTGCGGTCTTGCAGAGCGTCCGTCGGGGCCAGATCCCATTTCAGGGTAACATCGAACTTGTCTTCGATAAATTTGGTGAACTCATTTTCTTCCATGGACGCTTTACCTTGTGGGGCAAAGAAGGTCATCGTTACCGGGCCACCGCTCTCCCCGCTACCGTCGCTCCCTGTACCCGCATCCTCGGATGAACCACATGCGGACAACAAAGCCATCGAAGCAAAGACCAGAAACAACATCGAAATCCAAGATTTTTTCAATCTGACTCCTCCTTTTTGTTGAAAACGGCATAACATTCTGATTGCGTACTCGTGTTAAACCTTATCCCGGAAGCCGGAGTGTTCCCCCACCTCCTTTCAAGTGACGTAACGGACGCAGATGACAAAGATCATCCTTTGAGCGAGCCAACCATAACCCCTTTAACAAAATGCTTCTGCACAAACGGGTACATGATGAGAATAGGAATACTGGCAACTACGATCAGTGCGTATTTCAGGACCTGCTCGAACCCCTGATCTCTTAGCTGCTGGCTCGTATTGGCCAACATTGCTGGGTCTGCGGCGTTTAGAATTAGCAGATTGCGCAGCACATACTGGAGTGGGAACAGCTTCTCGGAACGAAGATAGATCAGGGCATCAAAGTACGCATTCCAGTGGCCCACCGCATACATCAGGGTCATGACCGCCAGAATCGGCTTCGATAACGGAAGAACCACGCTGATCAAATACCGGATGTCCCGACATCCGTCCATTTCCGCCGCCTCCCCCAGCTCTTCCGGGATGGAAGACTGGAAGAAGGTTCTCGCTACGATGACCTGGAACACGGCGAGCGCCCCTGGCAGCCACATCGCCCAGCGAGTATCCAGCAGATGAAGGTCTTTCATCAAGAGATAGGTTGGAATCAGACCGCCATCAAAGAACATCGTGATCATCATGAAAATAATGATGGCTCCCCGTCCGTAAAACGACTTGCGCGATAGCGGATACGCGAGCATGACCGTAAGCGCCACATTGATAAATGTGCCTACAACGGTATAGATGATCGTGTTGTAGAAACCGAGCATGAGCTGCTGGCTTTTGAAAATGGAGATGTAGGCCTTGATGTTAAAGTCTACCGGGAACAGCCACACCTGACCGGATGTAACGGCACGCGAGGAGCTGAACGAAGAACTGATGATATACAAGAGCGGGTAAAACACCGTTAGAAGTATGGCGAACAGAAAGATATAGTTGAATGTCATGAAGATACGGTCACCGAGCGGGTCCTTGATCCGGTTACGATTCATCAGGTTGAACATGGATGAGCTCCTCCTTTACCACAAGCTGTTCTGGGATACTTTGCGGGAAATGCCGTTGACGATAACCAGCAGGATCAGGTTGATCACGGAGTTGAACAATCCTACTGCCGAGGAAAAGCTGAAGTTGGCCCCGATTAGACCGACCTTGTACACATACGTAGAGATGACTTCCGATGCACTCGTGTTGAGCGGGTTCTGCATTAGATATATTTTTTCAAAGCCCACGCCCATAATGCTACCCAGACTTAGAATCAGCATGATGACGGTGACTGGTACGAGCGTTGGAAGGTCGATATGCCAGATTTTACGAAGCCTTGAAGCGCCGTCCATCTTCGCTGCCTCATAGAGGGATGGATCAACGCCAGCGAGAGCCGCGATATAAATGATCGATGAATAGCCCATGCCCTGCCATACACCCGACCACACATAGATGGATTTGAAGTATTCGGGAATGCCCATAAAGTTGGTCATCGGGAAACCCAGGAAGGTAAATAGCTTGTCTACAACACCCACATGCGGTGACAGCATCAGAATGATAATGGATACCATGACGACTGTGGAGATAAAATGCGGAGCATACGTGACCATTTGGACGGTCTTCTTAAAGTAACCTGTTCGGATCTCATTCAGCGCGAGCGCCAGCAGGATCGGAATGGGAAATCCGGCGAGTAACGAGTAGAAACTGATCCCAATCGTATTCTTGATTAGCAGCCAGAAGTTCGGGGATTCGAAAAAGGCTTCAAAGTGTTTCAGTCCAACCCATGGGCTGCCCCAGATTCCTTTGACGACACTAAAGTCTTTGAAGGCAATCTGTACACCAACCATTGGAATGTACTTGAAGATCAACAGATACAATACGGGAGGAAGCACCAATAGATAGAGCTCCCAATGCTTCTTCAGGCTTCTGATAAATGGATGCTGTCGCTTGGGTTCTGCGTAATTCTTTCCTTGCTGGAGCTCCACCGGTGCAGGTATGCTTTCCGTAGCTCGACTCATTCGCGTCACTCCTTCTACACCTTAAGTGTAATAATACATTACATTTACATCCCTTAAACATCCTTTTCTTTGACTCTTTTTTCTGTAACAGCGTCATCCGTGTGAAGATTAATGTCAGGTAACGCTTTCTTAAATCGATAGTACCTTGAGCGGTGTTCTTTTATCAATTTGCAATTTTCTCCCACCTCTCCTTATTCCCAAAACCCTTGCCGGACAAGGGGAAATCGTCCTTTAGCATAGGTATATCGCAAAAAATCACCAACCCAAAAAATCCCGAAGGACTGTAAAAGTCCCCCGGGATTTGAAGTGTAGATTTATTGGTTTGTGAACAATCTGAACGTCAGCGTGATAGGTGCTACTTCTGTAACTGCCGCTTGTGGCAACTCTACAGCAAGTCCATCTTCCGTCCTTTGGAATGACAGCACATCATCTGTGCCGACGAGTTCAATTCGCTCCACCTTTTCCATATATGGAATGATCACCTGTGATTGTACTGCCTCGTTTTCGCTTCTGTACAGACGGAAGGCATACGATACGTTGAGATCTTCCTTACGTGTAAAAGCCCACTCTCCTGTGAAGTATGGTCCACAAATCCGCGTGCCATAGATGCCCTCCCCGTGAGTGCCGATCCATTCTCCGAGGGCTTTAATGCTTCGGACTGCCCCTTTTGGAAGACGTCCGTCCGGTTGTGGTCCCACATTCAGTGCCAGATTACCGCCCTTGGATACGACCTCAAGCAGAATATGCGCTAACTGTCTTGCTGACTTATACTGATCATCATATCCAAACGCAAAGGAATTGCCCACCGTGATGCAGCTCTCCCAAGGAATATTCATTGGATGATCAGGGATGGTCTGTTCCGGAGTTACGATATTCTCATACGGTCCACCTACTGTGCGATCTGCTGCGAGGAGCCACGGCTGAGTTGTTTGACGTGCCCGCTCCACCACTTCTCCCAATCGGATATCCTGACCGTGACGGCCTTCACGTACCCAGCCTGCATCCAGCCACAGACATTCGATTCGTCCGTAGTTGGTCAGCAGCTCCATAATTTGCTCATGCGTGAACTCCACGAATTTCTCCCACAGCCATGGATACGCTTTCGGATCATAGGATGGTCCACGCCACATATGGCTTCCCCGCTCCATGCCAGGTGTCCAGTAATATGGCGTATGCCAGTCCGCTTTGGAGAAGTAAGCCGAGATGCCAAGTCCCTTGGCACGAAAAGCATCAAAAAGCGCCCGGCAAATGTCCGCATACTTATGGGTATGAAAAGGAGTATCCTTGCCCGTGATGCGATAATCGGTGGTATGTGTATCCCACATGCAGAAACCATCATGATGTTTAGTGGTAAACAGGAAATATTTGAACCCGTTATCAGCGGCCATCTGTGCCCACTCTTCAGGCTGAAAGCGAATGGGATTGAAGGTTTTGTTGAGATCAAAGTACTCCTGCTTGAAATGCTCCATGTCGTCAGTCCAGTCGATATCATTGCGCGACCAATCGCCATCCTCGTCACTTAGCGCCCAGGACTCCACGAGTCCAAGCTGAGAATAGGGACCCCAATGCATCATCAGCCCCAGCTTCTGATCTTTGAACCACTCCAGACGTTCATTCAGCAACGGATCTTCAGGCTTCACCCATTCCTCTTCTTTGCTAAAGTTGTGCACTCCGGCTTCGACAACCTGCTCTTCCTGTTCCAGCACCGTATCTTTGGTTTCGCTCATCCCGTTCATCTCCTTTGGATTGGATGTCATACGCTGAATAAATAGCATTACACTGGACCACTGCGCGGTCAAAACAATCTTCCGATCGCTGTTATCCCCAGATTTTTTCGATTCCCTTTCCTAAGGGGAAAATCCGGGGATAAAGGCGAGCGCTCCGCTTCTTCAGATTCGTTCTGCCCTCTCCGTTATTGTGTAAATATTTCGTTCAACTAAGAAAGACATATTAAGCCCAGTCATTTCGATTGCAGTGCATTCTTCAGATTGGTTCTAACTCCATTTTGGCGAAATGTTGGTTCAACAAGTATAGACTTGTTAGACCTCACTACTTCGAGCGGCGTTGCCATTTTCGGATCGCAACAGCATATTTACAGTGAAATCTCTCGTCCTTCTCGTGCGGACTCGTAGATGGCACAGAGGATTTTCATGATTTCAACGCCATCCTCAACGGGGCTTAGCGTCTCTTTGCGTCCTTGGGTACTGTCGATAAAATGATTGACTTCATTACGGAAAGAACCTGCGAAATCAAGGGATTTGAAATCCACCTGTGGCGTCATGTTCAAAATGGTATCGAATTTCTCACCAATCAGTGAAATTTCCGGTTCCAGTTCAGCTCCACCTTTATCGCCATAGAGTCTGACCGAAGTTTCATCCTGCTTCGCGTGCAGTGTGAAGCTTACATCCACCAGCAGGCTGGCCCCGTTCTCGAAACGAATCAACGCATTCGCCATATCCTCTACGGTGTTTTTGTTCGCATCATAGTCCGCTGCCTGGTAGAACGACAGATTACGGATATTGGCACGGTTACCCAATCGATTGGAGACATTCGCGGACACGGTTTTCACCTTCGGTTTGCCCATCAGGTACCAAGAGATATCAATAATATGCACGCCAATATCGATCAACGGGCCGCCGCCAGAACGTTCCACATCTGCAAACCAGCCGCCCGGATTTCCCAAACGCCGCAGACAGGATGCCTTGGCATAATAGATCTCTCCCAGCTCGCCTTCATCAATGAACTTCTTCAGGATCTGCGCATTGTCACTATAGCGGCGTACAAAGCCAACTTGAAGCAGCTTTCCACTGCGATGAACAGCCTTCTCCACCTCCAATGCATCTTCTACCGTCTGACAGAGCGGCTTCTCGCAAAGTACGTTTTTACCCGCATCCAGAGCAGCAATGCTGATCTCGGCATGTGTATCATTCCAGGTACAGATGCTGACCGAATGGATTTCAGGTAATCCCAGGAGCTCTTTATAATCCGTGAATACATGAGTAGCGTTATATTTTTTCGCCGCTTCCTTGGCACGTGCTTCATTCAGGTCGCATATGGCGTATATTTCAACTTCGGGATTGCTGTCATACGCTTGTAAATGAAAATCGGAAATAGATCCTGCACCGATCACGGCAATTTTAAGTTTGGACATGGATTTTCCCCTCCATAATAAGTTGAATGATGGTTATATCAGTTAATTCAAAACATATGATAATCGGCTTAACGTAACTGCGGTGAATGTTTGGACTTTCGGCCGCTGTTGTCTACAGATTTCTTGTATCAACCGCTCTCAGCAGTTGAAATCCGCAGACAAAGGCGGGCGCTACCGCTCCTACAGTTCCAAACTTCCCCTCTGTTACTTCAGCCTTACATATAAAAATTGATTCCACTTATATAGTAGTAAGTCGCTGCTTATGCTTCCTCCCAGAAGCGGCGGACGTTATCCATCGCAATTCTGGATGCTGTTTTGCAATTTTCCATACCTTCGAATTCGACAGAGATATATCCGTCATAACCGGACTGCTTCAGCACACGGAATACTTCCGGCATGTCGATATCCCCGTGACCCACAATCGCTCCGCGCAGGTAATTGCCATGTGCGGTCTGGAACCAGCCCTCTCCAGGATTACGGTAGGATGGTCTCCAATAGAAATCTTTGGCGTGCACCATGGATGCATAAGGAATGTTGTTTTTCACAGCGCTAACCGGGTCTTCATCCACACACAGGAAATTGCCGATATCCAGCGTTGTCCTGAAGTTTTCACGTGCCGTCTCATGCACCAGCCGCCGGACACGCTCACTGGACTGCACATAGTAACCATGATTCTCCACACTTGTGGTAATGCCGTGACTCGCTGCGTAATCGGCAATTCGCTGACAGGCCTTCACCAGAACAGGCAGGTCCGCTTCAAACTGGGCAACAGTGCCCTCCTGTGCAGGACGAAACGCAACATCATGGCGCATTCTCGTAACGCCAAGTGCGGCAGCGACATCCACATGCTTCATGACAGTAGCAATCTCATTTTCAAGCGCATCCGGGCCTTCTCTAGTAACGAAGTTGGCACCTATTGCGTAATTGGAAATATCAATTCCCACGTCTTGCGCAGCCTCTCGAATCTGGTCAATTAATTCCGGTTGGTCGATCAGGCTGTACCCGATCGGAACAATCTCCACATGTTCTCCGCCCTGCTCGGCGATGTAACGAATGGCGTCGGGTACAGTCAGTTCCTTGGCATCCAGTGCCTGTTGCAGACTGTATGTGCTGAGTCCTACTTTCATATCCTCTCATCCTCTCCTGCTGGTGTGTGGCTCTACCTTACATATACCTTTTTCCATAAGATCATACAATTACCAATAATCGTTTGCTACTCTATTTTCCATGGGATGAATCCAAAATCGGCTTATCTACAAATGTTACGGCTCAATCGCCAGCTTCATGCACCTCTTGTTTGCTCAGATATACACCCAGCCAGGACAACGTTGGATACCATCTGGATTCATGAATGGTCAGACGAATAGTTCTGGCGGTAAAAGGTTCGAAACTACAGATTCGTTTGTGACCAACAATCGTGCCGCGATACAGCTCCTGCCAATCGCCACTCTCACCCTTTGCCTCCAGCGTAAACCGCTCAATTCGTTGGCCTGAACGGATATGCTCCATGAGAACAACTCGGTCGAACCGCTTTTCCTCCGGCAGCTCTACTTCCAGCCAAGCCAGTTCAGTTCCTTCAGATGGGCACCAGAACGTATCAGATTCCTCAAGCAATACCTGGGTAGCCACATGTTCATCACCCATGGTATCCGATGCCTGAATTCTCGCCCCAACAGCCAGACTTTGCCGATAAGTACTGCGCAAAAAGTCTCCGAGCTGCTGCAGCCGCTCAATATCCTGTTCGTGAATAAGGCCGCGTCGATCTGGTGGAAGGTTTAGTAGAAAATTGGCGTTGCCGCCAACCGCTCCATCATAGATGCCAAGCAGTTCCTCCAGCGATTTGACTTGATCGTCCTCGCTTGCATGATAGAACCAACCCGGACGGATGGATGTATTCACTTCTGCGGGATACCAGATGAGCTTGCCCTCATGCTGCCGGATCACTTCCCGACTCCCCAAATCGGCATCCTGTGTATTAATTCTGCTGGCAAACTCACCATCATCCACCTGCTGCGATTGCTCCTGGATCTTCTCATTATCTTGCAAGTAGGCAGGTACGACGCTCCATTCCGAAGTCCGGGTATGACCTGCCTCATTGCCGCACCAGCGAACATCCGGTCCACATACCGAGATTACAGCCTCTGGCTGCAACTCCCGGATCAGCGCATAATAGGAATCCCAATCGTAGACCTGCCTTTTCCCATTCGGCCCCTCTCCGCAAGCTCCGTCGAACCACACGCAGAAAATTTCACCATATTGGGTTAACAGCTCACGCAGCTGATTTTCGAAAAATTCGTTGTATCGCTCTGAATCTCCGTAGGATGCTTCATGACGGTCCCAAGGAGACAGATAGATACCGAACTTCAACCCGCCTTCACGGCAGGCATCGGCAACTTCTTTCACCAGATCACCCGCACCATTTCGCCAAGGGCTGGCGGCTACCGTATGTTTCGTGTACTGGCTTGGCCACAAACAAAACCCGTCGTGATGCTTGCATGTGAGAATTAATCCGGTCATACCGGCAGATTTGCACGCCTGAACCCATTGCCGGGCACTCAGATGAGAAGGGTTAAAGATATCGGGATCTTCATTTCCCGTTCCCCACTCCTGATCTGTAAACGTATTCATGGTAAAATGAATAAATGCATAGAACTCCATCTCCTGCCATTTCAGCTGACGTTCTGATGGCACGACCTGTGCCGCTGCCTTCACCCAATCGGTTGTATTTACTGGATTCCTCTCCTCTCATGCCGGTTCTCTGTCCGCTTTCCGTCAAATGCCATAAAGGACCGACAGAGCACAGCATCTCCAGCGGTCCTTAATTATGTTCATCTGTCGTTGAAAGTCAGCTGCCTGATTGCAATTCGATCCCTGTGCCACGAAGACTCTACCAATCTCAGCGGAACGATCCACGAACCCTCCTGCTGTCCCCACATCCTGCTCACCACATCCATTGCCTTTTCATGCTTGCCTGCAAACCATGCCGCCATAACCTTCATGAATGGGTCTCCTTTCGGAAAATGATGGGTTAGCCATTGGAGTAATCACATTTGTTATTTTCGTTATCATAAAAATGTTATTGTTTTATTCATAAACAGTCTAAGACGTTATGAATGAAACGTCAATACACAAAAAAGACACCCCTAAGGGTGCCTCTCTCTTGATCAATATCGAATATTATTATGTTCATTTTCGCTTTGCCTTTGTCATTCGATTAAACATTATCAGTGCAGCAATCAACATGGCAACAATTGCGATATTACTTGCTGCATCATGCGACATGCCGAACAGAACGCCCAGATTGGTAACCAGGCCTCTGACAATCAGCGCAACCGCAATCAGCAGAATGGGGCTCCAAAAATTATACCTTCTCATCCTTCGCAACACTCCTGACCAGATTGTTCAGAAATTCCGGATCTCATAACACAATCATAACAGTCGTCATGTTCAGTTACAACAGATCAGACGATCTTGCGTTACACTTGTTTGAATTCGATCCAGTCGATCTGCAGACCTGGTTTGGTGAAGTCCAGCTTCAATTCGTACAAGCCTGCTTCCAACTCCACTTTGACAAGTTTCTGTCTGATCCATTTACCTTCAGTACCATTGGTTTGAATGGTCGTCATCAATTGATCATTGAGAATCACATTACATGCACTTTGAGCCAGTTCCGGCTCAGGAGACATGATCTGTACAATAATCCGGTATTGACCTGCTTCGTCTACTTTCATGTAGACAGGTTCGCCCACAACGGGTTTGACCTGTGCATTCTCAGCCAGCACTTGTGCCTGCTCTGAGGAAAGTGAAGCATTCGCTTGGAATGAAGCGACATTCTCTACAATCTCATGTTTTCTGGAGAAGACAGGTGCATTCATGATGAACTCACAAATATTCATGGCTGAACGCTGAAGCTCGCCACGTGTCAACGTCCCATTTTCCAGAGATTCAATCGTGTTGTCATCCCAGCCGTTGATTTCTGCACCATAGTTAGGTACAACCATGTACAGGTCGTTTTGAGCGCGAACCATCCAGTTGGTGTTTTTCCGATCTGCTGGTCCACCTTCAACGCCATCATTCATAATAGCCCACCAGTCGGTCATTACGATACCTTGGAAGCCCCACTCTCCACGAAGAATGGTTGTGTTCAGATCATAGTTCGAAGCTGCCCAATGTCCATTAATCGGATTGTAGGAGGTCATGATCGAGTTCGCACCGCCTTCTTTTACGGCAATTTCGAACCCTTTCAGATAGATCTCACGCAAGGCACGTTCAGATACAACAGCATCCACTTTACTGCGATGTTTCTCCTGATTGTTGCAGGCGAAATGTTTCAGCGTAGCATTAGAGCCACCCTTCATGATTCCTTTTGTACATGCAGCAGCAAATACACCGGAAATCAGCGGATCTTCCGAGAAATACTCAAAGTTACGTCCGTTCATCGGACTCCGGCGAATATTCAATCCAGGCCCGAGCAGTGCATCCACCTGATTTCTCAGCAATTCCTGGCCTTCCATCACATACAGCTCTTCGACGAGTTCTGCATTCCATGTTGCGGCAAGCAAAGTTCCAATGGAAACTTGTGTAGCCTTCTCCCCGCTATCCATACGAATACCGGATGGGCCATCTGCAGTACATGCAACAGGGATTCCGTAATTAAACAGACTGTCACTAACACCGCCAAATGCGGAAGCTGTACCCGATGTAACGAGTGGGCTGCTCATGCCTTCACCTCTCACGATGGCTGCCAGGTCCTGATCACTCAATTGGGCGATAAAAGCCTCCAGGCTGACTTTGCCATCCTTCACGTCTCTCAGCTTGTAGCCCTGATTGCCGGTTTGCTCCAGCGTTTGCGGCAAGCATTGTTCAATTCGTTCAGCCATGGATACTTGGCGCGTCGGTACATCTGCATAGATCAGCTCGTAAGATCCATCATCTTTGCGCACTCCCGGCTTCATTCTCGTAAAGCTTTCGGTCGGTGCCATTGCCTCCTGGAGCTGTTCCACGAGTTGAATCGTTTCTACGACGTAGCCATCTTGGCCATCAATGCTGACATGCTCCACATTTTTGACACTGGTTCCCACGTACAAACGATATGTTCCTGGCTCAAGTACATACGCCGATGCATGTCCTGTTACGCCAGCATCATCATAGGAAGCCATGGAATCTACAGGGAAGCTCACAGTCAGGCGCTGAGACTCACCCGGCTGAAGCAGATTCGTTTTGCCGAATGCCACCAGAGCTTTCGCAGGTTTCCCTAATTGACCTTGTGGAGCTTCATAATAGATCTGTACTACTTCTTTACCGGCATAGGTTGTGCCCGTATTGGTGACGGTTACATTCACCTTAATGCTGTTTTCTCCGTCTTGGGAGATCCATTTTGCGTCTTCGGCCTTGGTTGTGAACGTGGTATAGGACAAGCCGTATCCAAATTCAAATTGTACTTTTTCAGGTCGAAACGTTTCGAAATAACGATAGCCTACGTAGATATCTTCTTGATAAAGGTTCTTAAACTCATTCCCGTAATTGCTTGTGGAAGGATAATCTTCAATGGAATATGCAATCGTATCGGTCAATTTACCACTTGGTGTAACGTCTCCGGCCAGTACATCGGCGATCGCATTACCACCCTCCATACCGCCATGCCACGAGTAAATGACACTTTGGATTGGATGAACATAACTTTCATCATTCAACCAGCTCATGTCCATGATATTCGAAACATTCAACACAACGATCGTTTGTTCAAAATGATTCGTGACCTGCTTCAGCATCGCTTTCTCATCTTCCGTCAACCGGTAGCTGCCTGGTGCATCGACGTTATCCTGATCTTCGCCTGCTGTACGTCCAATCACCACGATTGCTTTGCTGGATTTACTTCTGGCTTGAGATACCACTTCATCCGTTAAAGGCATTTCTTTCTGGTTCCAAGGCTCTGCCGCCCATACTTTTCCACCGTCATCAAACGGGTTTTCCTCAATCCATTTTTCATAGACAGCTGCCAATTCTTCATTGACCGTAAGTCCTTTTTTGCTGCGCAGACCATCTAGCAGATTGGTTGTATACGCCACATGAACGCTGCCGCCTGAGCCTGTACCACTGCGATAATAGTTGACTTGAATCCGTCCAAATACTGAAACGTTTTCGTCTTTCTGAATCGGAAGAGCTCGTCCTTCGTTCTTCAAAAGCACTGCGCCTTCAGCGGCAACCGTACGGCTAAACTCTGCAAACCCTTCCAATGGAACTCCGATTTGATGTGTGCTCAATGATTTCCCTCCTGATTGTCATCTCCATCTCCACGAATCACTATGTATAAAATGAATTTATGAATCTCACACTTGGGTCACTCCAATGACAGAACAACCTTCCGATCACTGTTATCCCCAGATTTCCTTAATACCTTTTTAAAAGGTTGAAATCCGGTGCTAAAAGGTGAAGCGTATGCTTCCGATGTAGCTTTCTTTCAGAAAGCTTTTGGCTTCGCTTCTTCAGGTTTTTTCTGTCCTCTCCGTTATCGTGTAACTCTTCTTGGTTCATTTTATAAAGAAAGTTATTCGTTAATCTGGTAGATTCACTTGTATCTAGTCTCATATTAACAGATTCTATAGTAGAAAATAAATCAGGTTAAACGTTTTTTCTCACAGTAGACATGATATTTACAATTATCCAACTAAAAAAGCCACGAACGTCATTCGTCCGTGACTTTTATGCTTGTGCGACCAACGCATCAGGTCGTCAATTTGGCATAGACAAGAAAGAACACCATGTTCTCTCCCACGATTGCATAATTAGGCACCCGATAGATCAGATCCACAACGATAAACGCGGCCATTATCCCCAGCATAAACACCAAGTGACGCGGACGTAGCCGCAGATGAGCATGTCTGTATCGGTGGAACACCAGCGAGGTGGACAGAAAATACAGCAGAACCGAGCCAAATACAAAGGCCAACATGAAACCATAATTGAGTTCATTCAGGTATAAAAGTTGAATAGAAGCGGCAATCATGCTCATGGATATATAGATGAACAGATGGCCGTAGATGATCGCTTGCCCGGCGGTCTGGATCTCTTTGCTAACCTTTTTCTCAACATTATCAAAATACTGCCACCACATCGCAATCACGAATATGGATGTAAACGCCGCGAATAGAACAGATCGTACATCCCAGTGATCCATTTGCAGCACGGCAATGATACTGACAACCGACTCACCGAGCAGGATAAGCGTAAACAGAGCAAAACGTTCCAATAAATGATGCGTGTGTATCGGCACCTTCACCAGATTTTTGCGTCCGATGAGCGGAAGAATGATATCCACGGCAATTCCCACGTACAAAACCGCATATCGCAGCCACGAATCAAAGAACAGGGAACCTGTTGAGATCAATATACCGATGATGAAGCATACGCCCAGATAACGGGCGGCCTTCTGTTGATGTTCGCTTTTGGAATTATGAATCATAAAATATTGAATGGCTGTCAAAGCTCTCGAACCGATATAACCCGCAAAGAAGGGGAGATAGTATTGATCAAAATCAACCGAGAGGCTCGCCGTCATCACCAGAACGGACAGGAGTTGAAGGATAAGAAAGACTCGATGGATGAAGATATCCTGACCATAACGATTAATGAATAGGGTCTGACCGACCCATGCCCACCAGACAGGAATGAAAATCAAAACAAATTTCATCAGATATTCAAACGAAATCACGCCGTGTTCAGCATGCAGCAGGACATGACCCGCTTTGGAGACTGCCGCTACAAAGAGCAAATCATAGAACAGCTCCAGCCAGGTAACCTTTTTTTCCATCATCCTTCAATGCTCCTTTAGTTGAACTCATCTCAAAAAGATTACTTGTTCTTACCTCTTGTTTAACGTGCCATCATAGAATGCGAAGGCTCTAACGTTCTGACTTGGATCGGCTGCAAATTGCCTTCAATTTGGGCGCGATATGGCTCAAACCACTCTGGCAACATGAGTTTCTGTCCGAGCGACTCCGCCGGCTCATCTTTCGCGAATCCAGGAGGATCGGTAGCAATTTCGAACAGGATTCCGCCCGCTTCTCTGAAATAGATTGCGTTAAAATATTGACGGTCCCGAACAGGTGTTGGCTGATAGCCGTACTGTTGTACAGCTTCTCTCCACTGCTCGTGCTCTGCAAAATCTTTGGCACGCCACGCAATATGGTGGACCGTCCCTGCTCCACCTGCCCCCAAAGCCATCCGGGTGACAGGAACATCCACGACATTACCGATATCTCCGATGGACCGGAATCGTACATACTCCTCATTTTCATCTACTTTGGTGAATCCGAGTATTTTGTCCAGCGCATCCATCGTTCTCTGCGGATTGACGCTGAACAGCACGGCACCTCCAAATCCTTTGATGGCTTTGTCTGCGGGAATTCCTTCATGCACCCAGGTGCTGGCTGCGCCCTCTTCACGTTCAACCAGTTCAAGACGCAAGCCCTCGCTGTCTTCGAACTGCAGCAGCTCTTCGTTAAAACGATTGGTTTTTGTTACCTCAATGTTATACTGTTCCAGCCGATCCTGCCAGAAGCCAATAGTCCCAGGCGGAATCACATACGAGGTGATGCCGACCTGACCGCCACCAATTTTGCCTCGCGGTGATCCGGCTGATGGGAAGAATGTGATAATGGTACCTGGACTTCCGTTCTCATCCCCAAAGTACAGATGGTAAACGTCTGGTGCATCGAAGTTGATTGTTTTTTTCACAAGCCGAAGTCCCAAGACACCAGCATAAAAGTCGACATTAGCCTGCGGATCTCCCGCAAAAGCTGTAATATGGTGAATACCTGCAGTTTGAATTGTCATCATCATTTCCTCCTTGGTTTATAGATCATTTATATTATCTTAATATTAAGATATTAAACCGAACTGAGTCAGTTATTATTTTGTTGGGCCTGTTCCTGTTTCAGTTTATCCGGAGTGACGTCATCGCCGTTCGGATCATAGATGGTTACATTCAGCAGAATATCGTTGATCGAACCGCGAAAGGTTTGCAGGTATTCCTGGCGCAGACGAATTTGTTCCGCTTTCTCCATCTCCGTCAACCCTGCGGCTTTGGCTTTTCTTGAAAGTTCATTTATTCTGGTCAATGTTGGAATCATCATCTTGGATCTCTCCTCGTAAATCGAAATTAAGATATTTGCTTTTCTTGGTGTAATTTATATTCAAATTAAATATCTTAATTTAAAGATAAATGATTTATGATCCGTTGTCAACCGTTTTCTCCCATTTAAAATTTTGTATGAGAAAAAGGGCCTACTCCAACGTTTGACCTTAGAGTAAGCCTTTCTAATATTTAGATATAGGTTAACCCAACTTCTGACCACAGTTTGGACAGAAATTTGCCCCTTCATTCTTGGCGCCACAGTTCGGACAGAAGTTCGGCTTTTTATGGTCTCCAGACGAAGAAGATGCACCTGCATCGCTGTTTGGATTACCCGCAGGCTTTTGATCCGAATTCTGGTTCTGGTTATTCTGGTTCTGATTCATGTTCTTCATCATTTCATTCGCCATGTTCATGCCCATCATCATGCCCGCCATATCCGAAGCAGCGCCGCCACCCTTAACTTTACCGGATGAGATGCCATCCGTCATGCTGACCTGCTGATATTTTTGCAAATTGCCGATCATTTCATGTGAAGCCGTCTTCGTAATCATATCCTGGATCTCCTGCGGATAGTTGAAGCTCATCACCTGGAAGCCTGTGATCCCGATCCCGATGTCCATCATTTGCATATCCAGATCTTCCTGAATACCTTTGGCAATATCCGAGGCATTCGCCTGCAGGTTGAACATGTCCTTACCCTCACGGCTGATCCATTTCATTAGCAACTGATCCAGCACAGACGTAATCCGGATTTTGACATCTTCGACCAGATAACTCTGCTTGATACCCGCGATTTTATCGATCAATGTCACATAGTCACTTACTTTAAAATTAAACGTACCATTCGCACGAATCGGCATCCCGCCTGGAAGTTGAGGAGTCGGAATCAATACCGGGCTTTGCGTACCCCACCGAACCGTAAACTCCTTCGTATTCACAAACAGCACTTCGACCCGCATGCCGCTGTTGAATCCGAACTTGAAGCCTTTTAAGGTAGACAGAAATGGAATGATCTCGGAATCGATATTAAACGACCCCTCATCCTCAAAAATCCCTTCCACCTTGCCGTTATTCAGGAAGATCGCATCCTGTCCCGAACGGATAATCAATTTACTTCCCTTCTTGATCTCACGGTTACTCCACTTCCAGAAAATCATATCATCTCTGAACTCTTCCCATTCCACTACATTTGAAAATTGATTTTTGAAAAATCCCATACTCGTTCCCATCCCTTCTATAGTAAACATTTTGCAGCATCATGACATAAGCTATGTTGTTGTTTTTCCTACTAAAAAGATCCTCTACTACCACTGTGCGAATGACCGCCTCGGCTGGTACCACCGCCACCGCCGCCTCCGCCACCATTGTTGTTGTTCTTCTCAATTTTGCGTTTGGTTACCGTTGTACGGATATACCGATCCTGACGATCGATTACACTGGAAGTACTTGAATCCTCATAGGTCGCCCGGTTGACTGTCACACGTCCGCCAGAACGATAGGCCATTACCCCAACAGCAATACCTCCAATCGCTACTGACGCAATAAGTTGGAACCAGATATTGAAGAGAATATTATCAGGATTCACGCCCGGCTTATATCCCATATATTTGTAGGAGAGATTAATATATTTTTCAAAAGCAAGCTTGTAATTCCCCTCTGTCAGATCGGGAGTAATTTTGTTTCTAATTTTATCCAGCCTTCCACTGTCCAGATAAACTTTGGCTTTATAGAATCCAGCCAGATAAACATCCCGATTGTACATATCCAACGTTAGAATGACCGCATTTCCATGCGCTTTATCATACCCAAGAGCGTGCTCATCATAGAAATCTTCGGTCAGCAGCTGTACATCCTGATTCTCCGTATTATTCGTTGTCAGAATAACAAAATCCGTCTGCCTCTCTGCCCCATATTCATTCGCCAATGCGTTCAGTTCACTTTTCTCCTGCTCGTTCAGCAGATTAGCTTCATCGTAAATCAGGTTTTTGCTGTCTGCCGCCGATACCACTGACATTGGAATCAATGGAGAAACGAGAGTAATCACCAATAAAATGAGTGTTGCCATCCATGCCAGATGTTTTCTTTTTCTCACAGGAATCCACCTCCCATCATCCAGGAGACCAGTTTCAATGACAACAAGGAAACGGCTGAAATTCCTGCGAACCATCCGGCAACTTTAGCTTTGCTAATAGGCGGTTTACCCACCACTTTACCTGTCTGACCATTCATGGCAAAGGTATACTGCGAACGATTGTAGTCATAGTAAACCATCCATACCGGGAGCAGCACATAGTCTGCATTTTTTAACGTAGTATCAATCTGTTTGTCCGTGTAACTAACACTGTTATAGCCTGAAACGGTTGATGCAATATAAGAATCGATATAAGAGCTCGTTTTTTCCTTGGCGCGCGGGTACAGTTCCTCATCGGTATAACTATATTTTTCCGCAATGTACCCGGCGAGATACGGGGTTTTGAAAAGCTTTAACTGGTTATACGGAAATGGCTCCAGCTTATCCATCAGTTCATCTTTCATTTTCTCCGAAGCATCGATGGGCAGATTCACATAATTCAGCCGGATTCTCCGGTAAATATCAAAATGCTGTGTTTCCGTATAATGATAATCACCCTGCGTGTAGGTTCTGATTTTTGTGCCACGGCCATGAACTTCGATTTTGTTATGTAACTCATATAACCAGAAGGGCACGTAAATCCCGGTAATGCTCTTGACCCGGTCAGCTGTCATGAAGCCGCTAGGAGTCAGCAAGCCGTTTCTGCACCACTTTTTGAACGCCTGCTGGGCCTCATCCTTACTGATCGAAAAGGGTAAGACCATGGCCGGTGCCAGATCTCCCGTCAGTCGATCACTCAGAACAACGGCCGCTCCACAGAAGCTGCATGTCGTTGCACTTGTCTCCGGCTCAGTCACAATATCCGCGCCGCAGCTGTTACAGTGATACTCCTTGACCTCATTCTCCGTGAATACCTGTTTCTTCAGCGGATCGGGGATCTGTTCGATATTATCCTGTCGTCCGCAGCTGGGGCAGGATAACGCTCCAGTTGCACTGTCAAAAAGCATTCCACTGCCGCAGTTAGGACACTTGTACTCGATTACCGGCATTTGCTCACCTCAATGTTTAACGAAATGTTTTACCTTATATATTCGTTATTTATCTTCCAATTTCTTCTGAATTGCTGCAAGCTCTTCCTCTGGACTTGGCGTCACCTGTGCATTATTACCCGCTTCGGCATTCATTTGCTGCTCCAACTGCGCAATGAGCACATCCAGATCATCTTCCTGCGCCCCAGCACGAAGTTCAGCCAAAGCTTCAGCTTCGTTAAGTGCCTGATTTGCCTTGTCTTTCATCGCCTTCAAAGCAGCATTCGCATTGGCAGCCGAAGCGTTCCGTTCATTGGCCTGTTGCTGCCTATTTGCAGCCGCCATCCTGCCCTTCAGATCCGCATGCCGAGCTTCCAATTGCCCCATATCCGCAACCAGCTTCTCGTGCATATGCTTCATCATTTTGGCTTTGGCCGAAGCCCGATCATAGGCAGCTTGTAATTCATTCCCTTTCACAGTCTGCGCTGCCTTCTTTTCCAGAAAACCACGTGCCTTGTCTTCATCACCAGACTCCGCAGATTTCTCTGCATACCGCTGTAATTTCTTAATCTCTGCATTGCATTCGTCCAAAGCCCTCTTCGCCCGGCTCTCATCCGAGAGAACCGCAGCCGTCTCGGCCTTCACCTGACCCAGATCACTGCTCAAGCTCCGCATATATTCATTCACCGTCTTCTCCGGATCTTGCGCCCGAGCCAGCACATGGTTCATATTCGCTTTCATCACGTCCCTAAACCTCGATAAGATTCCCATCATTCGTTCCTCCTTCGATCAGTTCATATGTACTATAATACATGAATATGGGGATGAAGGTTTCATTTACTGCCACTGCAACCATAAATCTGAAGTAATCCAAGCGTGACACAATCTCCTTACATTATAAAAGAAAAGACGATCGCCTATGGCGTCGCCTCATTAACTAAAACCTCTTCCGAGATCAGTGATTTACTTTTCATTATTCACAGTTCTTCTATAAATTTGATACTTTCCTCTGCAATTAGATCGGGATCAGCATCATGAACGTAATGACCGTTATGTAATAAAAGATAGCGCCCATTCTTCACAAACTCAACGTAGTTTACTAAGTAATCACTCCAGTTCTCGAAAGGTAATTCTTCTCCACTCGATATAAAAAAATACATGGGCACATCTGGAATACCTCGTTCTAAAACTTGTGCTGCATTATTCCTAATCATTTTAACTTCTTCATTCATGTTCAGTGTCTGCGTTTTTTTATAAAATAATGCCCTATAGATTTCCTCCTCTTGGGAGGACAACCGCTTCTCTTCAATCGCGGCGGACGAGTTAACGATGGCAGGGAAAAAACGAGTAATTCCGACACGAGCTCCTAAGCCTGTAAGGCTCATCATACCAACTGAAGGTAGAGGATACTCTTCATAAACTTCTGGAATAGCAGGATCAAGACCAATAATAGCCTCAACTTCGTTTGGATACATTTGTGCCCAATATAGTGCTTCTATACCCGACATGGAATGCGGAAACAACACATAGGGCGGTGATTCTCCCGCTAACGTCAGAGCTGCTCTGGTTTCTTCCAACATCGTATCGATATCACGGGGGACCTTTGCCGTTGCACTGAAACCGTAGCCTGCCTTCTCAACAACAGCAATCTTGTATTGATCCGACAATCTGGAATAGAGCGCCTTGAAATCCAATACAGGAGAAGATGTGCCCCCACCTGACATAAAGACCAGGGTATGTTCTCCGGAACCTTCTGTATAGACATGCATTGGGTGATTATTAACATCAACCATTACACCTGGGGGTGACAGTATAGCCGCTTCTTTCTTTAATTTAATTGTATGATTCGTGAAACTAATCGTTATGAACAAAAGCAAGATACCCAATAAAGCCAAGGCACCATAACCCATTCGTTTAAATACAATTCTCATTACATCCCCCCAACATTCTATCCCATTTCCAATGATTATAGCATGTAAGCTAGTCAAATCAGACAGCGTTCATTCGTACAAAAAAGGCCGCCCCTCGTCGTTACTGACAGAGGACAGCCCTTTTCAATAACGCCAAGTCAACATTCCTTATGCCGTCCTTTGCGTTTTATCTCGTGATTAGCCCTTGATTGCGCCGGCGATCATGCTTTTCTGTACCTGTTTGTTCAGCAGCAAATAAATAATAATGGTTGGCAAAGTCGTAATCATCAGCCCCGCACCAATAATGCCCCATTGTGTAATGTACGTGCCCACCATAGACATCATGCCCACCGTCAGCGTCTGATACGCCTCGTTATTAATAAACGTGACCGCAAACATCAGCTCGTTCCAGCAGGCGAGAAAGGTAAAGATCGCTACCGTGGACACCGCAGGACGAACAAGCGGCATGATGATGGAGAAAAAGGTTCTGTATATGCCGCAGCCATCGATGACCGCTGCTTCCTCCAGCTCGCGTGGAACCCCTTTGAAAAAGCTGCCCAAAATAAACACGGCCATCGGGATGCCAAAAGCAACGTAAGGAATGATCAACGACCAATAGGTGTTCAGCAATCCTAAATTCTTCAATATGATGAACAAGGGAAGGAGTGCGGCGTGAATGGGAACCATCATGCCCAGAAGGATCAGATTCATCGTGAAGCCGCTCCATTTCCAGTTCATCCTCGTAATGGCGTATCCCGTCATAGAGGCGAGAATTAATACAAGAATAATGGAGATGACCGTTACCAGCACACTGTTGAAAAAATAACTCAACACATGGCCATCTGACAACGCCTTGGTATAATTGCTCCAGAGAAAGGATTTCGGAAAGGCTGCAACATCGCCGCTAAATATCTCGCTATTATCTTTGAGGGAGAAAAAAGCAAGCCAGACGAGCGGATACATCTGTATGACAGCTACGATAATCAAAAACAGATGCAACAATAGTTTACCCACCGGTTTGGGTTTTGGGGACGACAACACCACTTCAACTGTACTCAGTTTCCTCACCCCCTAGTCGGTTTTGAACCATTTATTAATCAAGACTGTACAGATCAGACATTCCAGAATGATAAAGACGGATATCGCACTACCGTAGCCATACCTGTACGTACTAAAAATCGTTGAATACATTAACGTGCTTGGCACTTCCGTCGTAAACAGCGGGCCGCCGCCCGTCAGGACATAGATCAGATCGAACACCTTAAACGCTCCGATAACCGAAAAAATAAGACAAACTTTGAGAATAGGCCTCATCAGTGGAATCGTAATGGAAAAGGCTGTCCGTAGACGGGAAGCCCCGTCCATCTTGGCCGCCTCCACAATATCCTGCGAGATCGACTTGGCCCCTGCATACATCAGCAGCATGTGATACCCGACATACTGCCACAGCGTAGGTACAAACGAGGCGGCGAGGGCCGTATTCTTCTGTCCAAGCCAATCCTGAGCCAGGTGGGACAGCCCTACACTCTCCAGCAAAGCGTTCAGAAGGCCGTAGTCTGCGTTATAGATTTTGGACCATAACTGTGCAATCACAACGGTTGAGATCAGAACCGGTATGAAGTAGACTGTGCGATAAAACCCTTCTCCCTTCACACTTGACGCCAGCACAAGTGCCAGCAGCAGTGAGATCGGCAATTGAATGAACACCGATGCACCAGCGAACAGCAGGGAATTTTTGATCGAATTCAATACGCGCGGGTCTTTAAACATCTCAACATAATTATCCAGTCCGATAAATACCCCTTTGCCTATGCCATTCCAATCCAGCAGACTATAATAACTGGAGACAAAAATCGGGATGAGCACAATGGCGCAGAACAGCACAACTGTAGGTAAAACAAAGATCGCAATCGTGGTTTTATTGGAAAATACAGCGTTCATTCTCGTTCTCCTCTCCAAGCTGCAGCCAAGGATCACCCCTGACTACAGCTTGTTTGGGTATGTGCATGAATCAGAGACTCAGTTCCGTTGGTTTAAGCTGAGCCATCTGTTCGCAGAACTCCTCTGGAGTAACGTCGCCTGCCAGAAGCTGTGCAATCAGGTTTTTGTGTGCTTCAGCGGATTCAGCGGGCAGAATGTTGTCCCACCATGCAATAAATGAAGTCGCTGTTTTCATAATTTCCGCACTGGATTGGTCAAGCGTGGATAATCCGGATGTGTCCAGATCGTCCGTGTTCCAGCTCGGAAGTCCTGCGCCTGCCAGATAACCTTGTGTGCCGAGCTGCTCACTCAGATACTTGAGGAATTCAACCGCTTCATCGGGATGCTGAGTGTTATTGCTAATATAGAAGCCATCCACGGCTCCGCCGAATATTTCCGTATTATTCCCTTTGCCGTCTTCAAATACTGGGAAGGGAATGACCTTCACCTTGCCCTTGGTGGCCGAGGACGGATCTTCGATTCCTGCATTCACCCAGTTGGCCTGGAACATCATGGCTCCATTACCTGCGTTGAATGCACCCAGCATTTCATCATAACCCATGCTGAACATGCTGCTGTTAAATGCCCCTGCTTTGGCCAGCTCCTGCATTTTGGTTGCCGCTGCGACAAAGTCGGGCGAATTCCATTTTGCCGGATCTTTAAATGCTTCAATGACCGCTTCATTCCCTGCCTGACGCATCGCAATGATGTCATACCAGTACATGCCCGGCCAGCGATCCTTTTCCCCCATCAGCGCCGGGGTAATTCCAGCGGCCTTCAACTTCTCTACCGCATCAAGCAAATCCGTATAGGTGGTCGGCAGCTTGGCTCCAGCCTGCTCGAACAGCTCAGTATTCACATACAGGTTTGCGATATGGGTGTAGACCGGAAGGGTGTAGATTTTCCCATCCTTTTCAATCACCTCTGCCATGCCTGGAGCCATACGTTTTTTCAGGTCATCCGTAATATACTTGGTGATTTCCAGCACGTTTCCTGACTGGATATAAGGCTCCATAAAACTTCCCCCACCCATACCGTAAAACAAATCAGGCGCCTCGCCTGCTGCAATGGATGTTTTGATTTTGGTTTTGTACTGCTCGCCCGTCGTGCCTGTCCGTACAATCTGGATGTCGGGATGTTCATTGTTCCATTTCTCGATGATTTGCGGCAATAATTTCGCCGAGGGGTCTGTATTACCTACGGACTGATCCCACAGCTTCAAGGTAACGCTTCCATCACCGCCTGAACCTTTGCCCTCTGATGACTCGGAAGAACAGGCGACCAGGCTGCCTGCAATACCCAACGCCAACACCATACCCAGCGATCTTTTTAATAGCGCTTTCATCTTGTGACCTCCCCTAATCAGGTTTTGTTCTACTCGTACTATTTTAGGGAGTCCTTTCCAATATCTCCATTTAGAAAACGCACATTCGCTTTTAAAATTCAAACATGTTCCAGGTCACGATTTACGTTGTCTGTACTCATTCATGGACCTGCCTGTGCTTTTTTTGAATAAAACACTAAAATAATGCGGGTCCGTGATGCCGACCTGCTCGCCAATCTCATACCCCTTCAACTGGGTCTGTTTCAGTAAGGTCTCTGCCCTTTTCATACGCAAATTCGTAAGATACTCGACAAAGGTTTTCCCCGTTTCCTTCTTCATCAACCTTCCCAAATGACCTGGACTGACAAAGAAAGCCGCAGCGGTATTCGCCAGGCCGATATTCGGATCGCTCATATGATCTTCCAGGTACATCTTGACCTGACCGATCAGGTTGTCTTCCTTGGTCTGGTTTTTGGAATATACCGTTTCGGAAACATATTGAACGTAGTCTTCCAATCGGGTTATCAGTTCCGGCAGATGGTCGGCTGTAAGAATGGACACCAGTGCTTCGGTATTCAACACCTGATCACTCTCGATCTGCTGCTCCATTGCCGCTCGCTGGCATTCTGTGATCACGTCCATAGCTGCAAGGCGAAACTGTGACACACTCGAAAAGGACACATCAAAGATATGATGCAGCACTTCAATCGCACGCGCAGCAGAACCAACGCTAATATAAAATTGCAATCGCTGAAGAAGATCGGCGTTCGACCGATATGACTGCTCCCGGTTATCCACGATATCCTCGAAACAGACCACTTGATTTTTTCCGACAAAGGCTTGGTATTCCAGAGCGCGGCAGGCTTCCTGATAGGCTGCTGGGCCCTCCTCTACATGGCCATGCTTGCGTCCGATGCCTATGCTTAAGGCACAGGGATAGGAATTGGTAAGAAGGGGAATAAGCGCTTCGCCATCTTCAATAAAATCCACACCGGAATTGAAGCTGATGATCACAATCCGGTTTCGAGTATCCATCAAATGCACCACACCCGGTTCTTTTTCATAAAATGAGTCTATTTCGTTGCTGCACTCCATGCTGAGCAAAATCAACTGCTCCTCCGTCTCCTTGGCGGATGCAGTTGAAACTTCGATGACGGCGATCTGGATTTCACGGGTCGTCAGAAGCATCGGAATGTTAAAATAGGCCGCCTTCTCTCGAATTTCTGCCTGCGTGGTGAGTACGCCATTCAACCATTGCAGCATAAATTTTTCACGTAGGTAAGGGAAATTACGTTCCAGATCTGCCCTGAGCCTCTGAATTTCCTGTTCACGTTTTCGCTCCTCATCAATCATGGCCCTCAGCTTGTCCGTCACTGTAAGCAGCTCGGCAGCACGAATAGGCTTTAATATAAAATCCACGATGCCTATCTGGATGCTCTGGCGTGCATATTCAAATTCGTCATGCCCTGTGACGACCACGATTTTAATATCCGGGTACTTCTTCAGAATTAATCGGCTTAATTCAATCCCATCCATGTTAGGCATATAAATATCCGTAAACATAATATCCGGCTGCTGTTTGTCCACCAGATCCAGAGCTTCCTGCGCGTTCGAGGCTTCGCCCATGATGCTCATGCCTTGCTCCTCCCAGTTAATGCGCATACGAAGCAAGTTCCGTATCAAATATTCATCGTCTACAATCAGCACGTTCAATTGTTCCATGACGCATCTGCTCCATTCGGTATTTTGATCAAGATAGTCGTTCCTTGTCCTGCTCCACTGTGGATCGTGATGCCGTCTTCTATTCCATAGAACATTCGCAAGCGTTCCAGCGTCCCCCATAAGCCAAAGCTTCTGATTTCACCGTTCTGCTCCGTTTGAAGAATCTGATCGATCTTATGCTCGGACATGCCTATCCCATCATCGGAGATGGATAGTTCGACTCCGCCTTTTGTTTTGCTCGCATGAATTCGGATGGTGCCCTTTGATCCTTTGGGGCGAATACCATGATAGAGTGAATTTTCAGCCAACGGTTGCAGCACAAGCTTGGGAATAGGCGTCTGCAAGCAGTCCTCATCCACGTGGAATTCCATCTCGAACGTATCCTGATAACGTGTTTTCTGAATTGTCATATAGTTTCTTACAATCTCGATTTCCTCCCCAAGGGTGATCACGTCCCGGCCTTTGCTGACACTCATGCGATAATACGTGCCCAGCGCCTCCAGCAGCTCGCATACCTGATGATTGCGCCCGGACAGTGCCAACGAAGTAATGGAATCCAGTGTGTTATACAAAAAATGCGGCTTGATCTGGGCCTGGAGTGTATTCAGTTCAGCTCTTCGAATCGTCTTCTGTTCTTCCAACTTGCGTTTGAGCATCTGGTCCATTTGTTCAATCATTTGGTTGTAACCTCTGAATAGCTGTTTAAATTCATAACTGTTCAGTTCCATATTCACTTTTCTGAAGTTGCCGCTCGGTGCTTTGTTCATGGATCGCAGAAGTTTATGAATGGGCTTGATAATACTGTTCGAAATGATGAATGAGCTGACAAAAAACACCGTTCCGTTCATGATTAGCATGACCAGGGCCAGTAACACAATGGATTTGTTGCGGGTATCGACCGTGTCGTACGAATTCATACTGATGAACTTCCAATGCTCATTGCCATCCGATCGATACGAGACCGCATATTTCTGTGATCCGTTATCCAGCGTAAGCGACCCTGAGCCGCTCTGCTCAAAATGCTGCTCCAGCTCCTCTTGGTGCGCAGCCAGGATGTCCTGAAAAGAGGTATTATCGGGATCGACGGTGGAGTTATCGACAATGATCTGATTGTGCTCATCCAGGATGGCAATCTGAAACGAATCCTGATTAATGAGGCTCGCGTACGCTTGCGCAAAGGATTCTCCTTTGATATTCATAACCAGCATCCCAAGCGGGGAGGTATTATCGATATCCCGAATCATTCGAATGAAGGAGACAAACGGTTTATCTTCCGCATCGGTGGACTCAGACTCGCTTCCATTACGTATCAGCACATACTTTCCTTTGTTGCGCACAGCCTGTTCATACCATGACGTTTCTTCAACATTCGCTTCCAGAAATGCAGGCAGTTCCTCTGTCCCGACGGAAAAGCGATGTCCCGAATTGTCATAAATATATACCGAATCAATCATTGGAACCGCTTGCATCAAATTGTACAAGTATGTACTGACCTTGGCCTGAGTTTGCAAATTGGCATAGACATCGCCTTGTCTTAACAAGTTTTGCAGATTGTGATCTGAGAAAATCATTTTGGAATAGTTATTTACATTGTCAATAATCAGCTCCACATTGGTCTGGATGGAGGTAATCGTTTGCAAGGACGTCTCATTGATTTTCTTCTGGGCCGAGTTCGCAGAGATTTGGGTTAGTACCCAGTAACTGAATACAACCGTGAGCAAAATGATTAGAAAATAAGCAAATGGTATTTTAAAGGCCAGTTTCTTAGGTTTGCTGCGAATGAAAGCTTGAAATTCATCAATCCACTTCATAATCACCACTGTCGTCCCCCGTTCAATATGACCTTGATCTGTTCTCACATATGCATTATAGCCTCAGCTTTGTTTTTATCTCAATGAACGTATCACCACTTACTCAAGCGCAGCTTTGCTGGCAAGCCCTTCTGAAACACCTCTATCCTCCTTGTTTAGTGAATCCGGCAGGAGCCAGGGATGCCATTCCTCTGCAAGTTGGCTATAATAAGGAAAGCCCTCTGGTCTGATGTACCAGCAGGAACCATGAATGATTTTTATAAAAGGCAGGAAAATTATGCGTACACGAGTTCATATTATTGCTCCTTACGAATCCATGACTACGATTATAGAAGAATGCATTCCGCTATTTCCCCAGTTAGCTATTCAATATGAAGTGGGCGACCTGATGAAAGGCGCCGAATTGGCGGCCCAGGCTGAACGAAACGGGGCGGAGATTGTGATTAGCCGCGGCGGTACCGCCCAACTAATTAAGGAAGCCGTAACCATTCCCGTCATTGATGTGCAGTTGTCCGGATATGACATGATTCGTTCGCTAACGCTGGCAAGCCAGTTCAACGGCCAAACGGCAATCGTTGGTTTTGCCAACATTACTTCAGGGGCGCAGTCCATTATCGATCTAATGGAACTGCCATTAAAGGTATATACCATACGCAGCTCCGAGGATGTGGCCAGGCTGCTGCTGGAGCTGAAAGCGTCAGGGTACCGTCAGATTGTTGGCGATGTCATCACCGTGAATACAGCCAAAACCTATGGAATGGAAGGATTGCTGATCCAGTCTGGCAAGGAATCCATCCTCAGAGCGCTTGAAGATGCACAGTTGGTATATCGGTACTTGAGCAAAAATCACGCGATATCCATCATACTGAATAACCTGGTTACCAAGGAGCATCCGAATCTCATGATTTTGGACGACCAAAACGAGGTTGTATTCGAGAATTTGACTGATTTTGAACAGAATCCACTGACCGATAATCACATTTACCTCACCAATACCAATCTGGATTTCCATCAATCCCAAGTTCAAAATGTGTTCATCGTGGATGATTACCAGCTTACGGTAACGGCCTATGAAACGACGTTAAGTAACAAAAGCTATAAAGTGTATTCCCTTGAAAAAGGACAGCCCTATGCTTTTGCACAATTCGGCATAACGGCGTATACCGATATATCCATGGAGCCGATCGTTGCCGAATCCCCTGCCATGCAGGGCGTATTGAAGAATATCCGGGCGCTTTACGAGAATCACGAACCCATTTATCTGCTAGGTGAAGCCGATTCGGGCAAGTCTTTTCTGGTAAAACATATTCATCAAATGTACTCCAGCGGTGGGCTGATGCTCCAAATCGATCTTGCTCAGGTTCCTCCAGGCCATTTGCACAAAATTCCACTCTCCAAAGTACGCAACGTGGAGATTAACCATTTGGAAAATGGCTCGAAAGATGAGGAATTGATCTCCTTCATTCAGACCTGTCTTCAGAGGCAGATCGGGGTATTCATCCTGGGGGAACAGGGATTGAATCCAAACAGAACGCTGGATGTCGAGCTGAATACAATCATTATGCCGAGCCTTGTGGACAGGCAGGAGGATCTTGCTCCACTGATCCAGCATTTCCTCAGCGATTACTACCAGAAGTATGGGACAGTTGCGGTGAAGATGAAAGAGGACGCGCTGCAGCTCATTAGAGATCAAGTTCCGCATTTGACAGCGAACCAGCTGAGGCATCTCATCAAACAGGCTGCACTGAATGAGCAGGACTACGTCATCTCAGCCGAGACCTTATCACATCTTCTTGGTGAACAGCCCTCATCCAATACGATGAAGCTCAATG
This sequence comes from Paenibacillus sp. OK076, assembly GCF_900110055.1. Taxonomy (NCBI): domain Bacteria; kingdom Bacillati; phylum Bacillota; class Bacilli; order Caryophanales; family Paenibacillaceae; genus Paenibacillus; species Paenibacillus sp. OK076. The sequence continues at coordinate 74,578 of NZ_FOCH01000008.1, read as the reverse complement.
GTACGCTGAAGGAAATCGAAAAAGAGATTATTCAACTCGTTCTACATGAGGAAAACAATAATCAATCCAAGGCGGCCGAACGCTTAGGGATTAACCGTGCCACGTTATGGCGTAAACTTAAAGAGTAACTTTAGGTTTACGCTTTTTTTACGCTTCTATGTGTTGCATAATTAAACACTCATAACTATTACTTAAAATTTACAATAAATAAGTGTTGCTAAAATAAACAATTTGGGATAACATAATCCCTGCAAGCGCTTTATAAAAACGATTACTTCATAAGGAGCCACTACTATGAACATTAAAGCAACATTAGATCGTATTCCTGGCGGTATGATGGTTGTTCCCCTGCTGCTCGGTGCAACCATTAACACATTCTTTCCGAATGCTTTGCGGATCGGAGGTTTCACCGAAGCCTTGTTCGTCAATAGCTCAAGCACATTGATCGCCCTGTTCCTGTTGATTGCTGGTACGCAAATTACGTTTAAGACGGCCGGTTCTTCGGTTGGTAAAGGCGTTACCTTGCTTGTGTTCAAGTGGGCAGTTGGTGCAATATTAGGTTTGATCGCCATCTATTTTGCGGATTCCAATGGTTTATTCCTTGGTTTGGCACCGCTTGCCATTATTGCCGCGATGACGAATTCCAACGGCGGACTGTACATCGCATTGGCCGGACAATACGGCAAAGAAGATGACAAGGCTGCTTATCCGTTCCTCGCGCTCAGCGACGGACCGTTCCTCACCATGGTTGCTCTTTCCATTTTCGGTGCGATGGGCTTCGCCAACGGCATGTTCTCCCCGATGGCTTTTGTAGCCGTACTGCTTCCACTGATCGTCGGTGTTGTTATCGGTAACCTGGATCGCAACCTTGCTGAATGGCTGCACAAAGGCAGCGACAAGCTCGTTCCATTCTTCGCCTTTTCACTCGGTATGGGCATCAACTTCTCGTCGATCATTCAAGGTGGATTAAGCGGTATCTTGTTGGGTGTCCTGACTGTACTGATCACTGGCGGCGTTGGATTCCTGCTGTTCAGAGCTATTGGCTGGAACCCGATCGTTGGTGCTTCTGAGGGTTCTACTGCCGGTAATGCTGTAGGTACGCCTGCTGCCATCGTAGCTGCAAACGCTTCTTTTGCCCCGATTGCCGAGATTGCTACGGTACAGATTGCTGCAAGTGTTGTGACAACTGCCATTCTGCTGCCGATCTTCATCGGATTCCTCTCCAAAAGGCTGGAGAAATCAGGCGGTGTCGAGAAATACAATCAAAGACCGTCCACATAAATGCAATGAATTTAGCTGACCGGACTTATATTAAATTTTGATTTCCAAGGAGGGATGACTGCATGAAATTAGCCATTATTGCAGATGATTTGACCGGCGCCAATGACAGCGGGGTGCAGCTTGCCCGTCATGGATTAAAGACAAGCGTACTATTCAACATGGACGAAGATAACATTCGTCATTACGATGCAGTCGTGTTTGATACGGATAGCCGTTCCATCACACCGGAGGATGCGTATCAGCGGGTTAGCCGCGCAGCGGAATTGCTGTTAAGGAACGGATTTGGTACCATTTTCAAAAAAATGGATTCGACCATGCGCGGAAACATCGGGATTGAGATCGACGCTTTGTACGATGTGGTCAAACCCGATTTCATGATGATTGCCCCGGGCTATCCCAAGAACAACCGCACCATTCTTAATGGCACGCATTATCTGAACGGGGTTCCACTGGCCGATACCGAGATTGCGAATGATCCTAAGACACCTGTGACCCTTTCGTATCTTCCGGATTTGCTCAAGCTCCAGACCAAGTATGAAGTGGGCGAGATTACGGTGAGTGATCTTGAATCGGGTACAGATCATATGAAGACGCAACTGGAAACCTTGAAGGCAAACGGCATTCCCTATATCCTCGTCGACTCGACAGATGAGCAGCATTTGGAGCAGGTTCTGAGTATCACCAGTGAGCTGGATTATTCATTTGCCTGGGCAGGCTCGGCAGGTATCGCGAACTACCTTCCCACTCATTACGGCTTGGGAGCCAAGTCTGCGGAATTAAACATTCCGGCAAATCCAGGTCCAATCCTCACTGTTGTAGGGAGTGTGAACAAAAACTCTCGTGAACAGCTCAAGCTGTTGCTGCAGAAAACCAACGTATCATCCATCCCGTTCCACTCGTTCAAAGCCGTATCGGGATCGGCAGATCGTGAGCAAGAAATCGATCGGGTGTATGAGGAAGTGATGGCCAAAGCCGTGGAAGGTAATGACGTTGTTCTCTATTCAACCGCCGAACAGGTAGATATTGAACTAGCACGTGCTACGGGTGAAGTCAGAGGACTTAATCACACCGAGGTCAGCAATGAAATTGTACGAGCCATAGGTGAAATCTGTGCCAAGCTGCTGGAGAATGGGTACTTCAAAGGTGTATCCATGACGGGCGGAGATACAGCTAAACAAATCTGTATGAAGTGGAATATCAGCGGTTTCGAGCTGCTCGATGAGCTTGAAATTGGTGTACCCATATCGAAATTTATTGGAATTGAGGATCTGCACGTGATTACCAAAGCGGGCGGATTCGGCAAGCCCGACGTCTTCATCCATGCCATTGAAAAATTAAAAGGAGGAGTTACCGTATGAAACCAACCGTTGGAATTACCATGGGAGATGCAGCAGGTATTGGACCCGAGATCATTATGAAAGCATTGGGCCATCAGGAGGTCTACAACAATTGCAATCCACTCGTCATTGGCGATGCCAAAATATTGGAGCGTGTCCTGCCTGTCATCGGATCGAGCCTGAAGGTACATGCTATTCTTGAGCCATCCGAAGCCAAGTATGAATTCGGCACTGTAGACGTTATTGACCTGGATCTCATTCCTGCCAATCTGGAGTATGGGAAAGTATCTGCCGTTGCGGGAGATGCAGCATTTCAGTTTCTGGCGAAAGCCATTGATCTAGCCAAAAAACAGCAAATCCACTCCATCTGCACGGCGCCTCTGAACAAGGAAGCCCTGCACCTGGGCGGGCACTTGTATCCAGGTCACACCGAGATTTTGGCCGATTTGACCGATACAGAGGATTTCTCCATGATGCTGACTACACCCAATCTGCGAGTAATTCACCTTACGACACATATGGGCTTGATTGATGCCATTGCGAGCATCAACCCGGAAAGAACATACACTGTGGTTAAGCTGGCTCATGATACGTTGCAAAAAGCCGGCTTCGAAAATCCACGTGTAGCTGTTTGCGGTATTAACCCACATGCAGGTGAGAACGGATTGTTCGGTAATGGTGAAGAGGAAGAAAAACTGCAGCCCGGCATCGAACGTGCGCAAAAGGAAGGCATTAACGTGGTTGGTCCACTTCCGGCGGACACGTTATTCTTCCGCGCTGGCCGTGGCGATTTTGATATCGTTGTGGCTTGTTATCACGATCAGGGACATGCCCCTATCAAAGTTATGGGTATTGAAGAAGGCGTGAACATTACGGTAGGTCTCAAAGGCGGCATTATCCGTACTTCGGTAGACCATGGAACAGCCTTTGACATCGCAGGCAAAAACATCGCCGATGATAAAAGTATGCTGGCCGCCATTCGTTCCGCCATTGAACTTGCGCCCAAAGCGCAAATTTAACAGCACGTATTCACATATAAAGATTAAAAGCAGCGATTCTGTCATCACGGAAGAATCGCTGCTTTTTCTTTTGGGGTCAAAATATTTTGATTCATCGGCAAGGAACTTGTTCATAGTCACTTTATTGACGATCGTACCAATAGCCAGGAATACCTCGTTCAAGACGCATCAACGCTTCAAGATAAAAATAATCGCCCCAGATCGTGTAATCGTCAGGTGAATCTCCACCTCTTACGGAGTAAGAACCATGCTTTAGCAGACCCTCGGCTGTGTCCGAGCCCTGCGTGGAATAATGATGAATTAAGGATTTCATGGACGATTCCGCTGCTTTCCGAAAAACCTCCTGCTCAGGATCTGCCTCATCAAGCCGTCCGGCAATTTCTAGCAGACCACAGCAAACAATGGCCGATGCAGAACTGTCCCGTTTCGTGTCAGGCATCTGCGGGGCATCAAAATCCCAGTACGCTACTTCATCCTCCGGAAGATGAGCAAGGAAATAACGGGCAAGACGTTTGGCTGTCTCCAGCAGCTCTGCACTTTGCAGATAGCGGCTGCACAGTGCAAAACCATATATCCCCCATGCCTGTCCGCGAGTCCAGGTAGAACCATCATTGTAGCCTTGATGCGTACCACCTCGAATGGCTTCTCCGGTAGCCTGGTCAAAATAAAAGGTATGATAACTGGAGTCGTCTCCACGAACGAGGAAACGGCGGCTTTTCAGCGCATGCAGCTCGGCAACGCGGCGATACTCCTCGTTATTGGTCTGCTCATACGCCCAGAACAGCAGTGGAAGATTGAGCAGGCAATCGATAATAATTCGCCCTCCGTTATTCACATCACCTTTCCGTCCCCAGGCCTGAATCAGTCCTGCATCCTCCCGCCAACGTTTCATCAGCATATCGGCGGCTTCCAGCGTGAGTTTCCTTGCGGGCGCGTCATGCTCCACAATCCATTGTGCCTTAGAAGACAAGGAATAGAGGAAACCAATATCATGATGATCGAAAATGATTTTCTGTTCCATTCGCCGACGGAAGTTATCGACGCTATTCACTGCAGCCTCACGAAACCTCGGGTCCTGAGTATACTCCGTGCATAACCACAGGATGCCTGACCAGAACCCTGCCGTCCACTCCGTATTATCGTTAAGCACATAATGCTCATCCCCATTACTAACATGGGGAAAGCGCCCTTCAAATCGATCTATATTACGCCGGATGACAGGGAGTGCATCTTCAATAGCTTTTTTCCACATGGAACAGTTCCTCCTCTAGGCAAGTCATATTCTTCAACCCTCTTGCTGGACAAGTCTGCTATTTTGCTTATATTGGCCGGGTGTAATTCCCTCATATTTCTTGAAGACACGAATGAACGAATTGCTGTTCAGGAAACCCACCCGCTCGGATACGTCCTGGATCGTCAATTCCTCTGCCTGTAGAATTTTCTTGGATTGCTCAATTCGATATTGGTTGATGTAATCGATCACGTTGACCCCGGTCTGTTCTTTGAAGTACTTGGAGACATAGGTTGGATGAAACCGAAAGCGCTCGGATAAATGGGTTAAGCCCAGATTGACATCCCCATAACTCTCATGAATGAATTCCACCAGTTGATCCCTCAATTCCTCACTGCGGGAACGCTTGCGCTCATGCACCGTCTGGCATACCGTCTCCAGTATTCGCAGCAATTCGGACTCGATCTCCTCAAAGGTCTCACATGCAAACAATTGCCGAATCAGATCGTTGCGCTGCGTCATCTCGTTCTGGTCATCCGTCTTGATCTGTTCGGTAGCTTTCAGAAAGGTACCAATCAACTCAAACATCAGACAGCGAGCCAGTTCAACAGACAAGGGCTCTCCGGCAAAATTAGTCATGAGAATTTCGTTCATCACTTCCGTGGAACGGGCATAATTTCCTGTAGCGATATAATTGATGAGCTGTCTCTCCAGATCGAGAGGGTAATACAGCTCCTCCTTGGGCCGACGAATTCGGTTCGGGTCAATAATTTGACCGATCCCCAGAATCAGCCTGTATTCCAGCGCTTCTTCCGATTCCCGGAAACAATCTGATATCTCCGTGATACGTTGATGAACATGGCTAACGCCAACAGAGAAATACACGCAGAATCGGGAGCCGATGAAACGCTGAGCTTCTTCGACTGCACGAATTAACCGATGACTGGTATGCTCCTCACACTCCCGAATATTGATCAGGAATGCAATTCTTCCATCAATGTCCGCAGAATATACATGACCGATTGAGCCGATCATCTCCTCCAGTACATTGGTCAGAATCAGGTGCACAAATTGATGCTTCTCCTCCTGGTCCTGCTCACGTACTCTGGAACGGAACAGCCCTTCAACATCCTCAATGTGCAGGAGCAATACGGCAAACGACTCCGTCTCGAACCGAATACCCGAACGTTCCAGGGTCGATGCAAACTCCTCACCAACCTGTATCCTTCCCTTCATCAGCTTGGAGAGCAAACTGCTCCGTATTACGCTTTGCTGATCCTTAAGCCTGTTCGCAAATTGATCCTGCTCTTCCCAGGCTTGGATCAGAACAGATTGCAAAATGCCATATTCATCGTCCGGCTGCTCCAGTTTCCATTTGACCTTATCCGAGATAATGTTCATGATCCGTCCCAGCGGACGGTAATTCCGTCTGGTGAACCACCAGGCTGCCACCCCGCCAAGGATAAGCCCTGCGGCAATGCCTCCAAGCGTAATATCGCGGATAACCGTCAGCTTCTTGGCATAGATTCGGGTAGGTATGATGGATACATACTTCCAGTCCTGGATCTTAGAAGAAATCTGCGATATGGTCACGGATTCTCCGTTCCAATCGATCGTTTCCGTTCTTTTCCCAGCATCATCGAAAAGGTTAAGGTCCTCCCCATTCATGTAAGGGGTTTCAAGTGATCCGGTAGAAAATAACGTTTGACCGTCGTGATCCAGAATGAACACGGTGCTCTCTTTTTCCAAACGTACGTTATCAATGGCTTGCTGGAATCGGTTGGGGTCCAGGTTAACAACGAAGGTCGCAGGGCTGTCAGCGCCATTCTGAATAGGAAACGGCTGAATATAGACCAGCGTGTCTTCAATCCGTCGATCTTCACTCCGTACCTCCATCTTTCGGTACATGCTCTTACCGGAATTGTGCATAAGCCGGGTCCATGCTTCCTCGGTTACATTGGTGCCCTGATAGAACATGTCATATAGATAATTTTTTTGAATAAGTGAAGACGAGGACAACGCAATATCGGGTTGTTTGATATAAATATACAATTCACTAATCAGGCCGTTTCCCGACGCGTGTAGATTTCAGGTTTTTGATCAGATCAATCCCCATGATTCTCCAGCGTGCATCCTGTTCAGATGCATGATTAATGAAGCTCATGAGTTGAGAGTCAGCCATTAATTGATTGCTAATGCTGCCAATATCACCAATTTGGTTATCAATGGTTTCCTGTACCTGAGATAACAGCACCATGTTGGAACGATTAACTTCTTCCTCAAGCAACATGCGAGACTCGGCAAAAACAGCAGCACCGATCACAATCGGTATGAGCAGAATGACCATGTAAGAAATGCCCCAGGATAACAGGATGCTTTTTCTCTTCATGCGTCTCCTCCTCACCGTTTGTTATTTGGTATGGCTTGATAAGGCAACTCTATTCTTTGATTGCTCCGATCATAACACCTTTAACAAAGTATTTCTGCAGAAACGGATAGATGAACAATATAGGCAGGGTGGCTACCATGACGGTTGCGTATTTTACACTTTCCCCGATGGCCTCTTTGTCCATAGCGCTCGCTCCTGTGGTCATCGAGTCTGTACTGTTCTGAATCAGAATCTCTCGCAGCACCAGCTGCAGTGGAAACAGGTTCCGGTCCCGAATATACAGGATCGCACTGAACCATGAATTCCAGTGACCGACGCCATAAAAGAGAATCATCACCGCAATAACAGGCATAGACAATGGTACGACGATCCGCCACAGAATGAGCATCTCTCCTGCCCCGTCTATACGGGCCGACTCTAGTAGACTTTCCGAGATTTCCGCAAAGGAAGTTCGCATAATAATCAGATTATAGCTGCTGATCAGACCGGGTACAATCAGAGCCCAGAGGCTGTTCCCCATATGGAGCGTGTTATTGATCAACAGATAAGAGGGTATGATTCCGCCGTTGAAAAACATCGTAAACACAATCGCCAGCATAATCGGATTACGGAGCATAAAGCTTTTGCGGGATAACGTGTACGCCCCCAGAATGGTGAACAGCAGATTAAGCGCCGTGCCCACCACCACAATGAATATCGTATTCCGGTATCCGGACAGAATATTGGGGTTGCTTAGCACCAGCTTGTAGCTCTCCATTGTAATTCCTTTGGGGAAAAGCAGCAGGCCTCTATGGGCCATGAGTTGACCTGAGTCGCTAAGCGATGCATTCAGCACATGCAGCAGCGGATACAAAGTTACGATAATCAGCCCTGTCATCAGAATCGCGTTCGCACCGCCAAACAACCGCTCTCCAATGGACCTTTTCATTCGCAAAAGAAATCCCTCCCTTCACCTCGTTCTTGGCTAGAACAGTTTCGTATTGGATATCACCTTGGACAGACGGTTGGCACCGATTAGCAGCGCAAAGTTAATGACCGACTGGAACAGACCCACCGCGGTTGTATAGCTGAATTCAGCACTTTCACTAATCCCTTTGCGGTAGACAAACGTCGAGATTACATCTGCTGTATCATACACATTCGGATTATAGAGCAAAATAATTTTCTCGAACCCAATCTCCATCAACCCTCCAATGCGGAGTATGAGGAGAATCATAATCATCGGGATGATGCCGGGAAGCGTGATATGCCACACCTGGCGAAGCCGACTCGCTCCGTCCACGTTGGCAGCATCGTAGAGCTCGGGGTTAATGCCGCTAAGCGCAGCCAAATAAATGATGCTGGAGAAACCAAGCTCCTGCCAGATCGATGAGGCGGTATATATGGTACGAAAATTGGCCGGATCACTGAGAAGCGCACTGCTCTGACCGCCAAAATAACCAATGATGGTGTTAAACAGTCCATCTCGGGAAGAAAAGTCAACAATCATGCCGCAGATGACAACAATGGAAATAAAGTGAGGAATGTACGAGATCGTCTGCACCGTACGTTTGAAGATTTCATGTCTGAGCTCATTAAGCAGAAGAGCAAGAAGAATGGGAGCCGGAAAACCGAACAACAGCTGATAAAAGCTTAGCAAAAGCGTATTCTTCAGAATTCTCCAGAAATAATAGCTCTGAAAGAAATCACGAAAATGCTGCAATCCGACCCAATCACTGCCCCATATGCCTTTGCCCACCGAGTAGTCTTTGAACGCAATGATGGCTCCGTACATCGGCAGGTATTTGAAGACGAGAAAATATAAAACGACGGGGAGAGCCATCCAATAGATGGCTTTATTCTTTTTGTAATTGAGCCATAACAAGGAAAACTTGTGCGACAACTCCTTCATCCCCTTCCTTTTTCATTCCAAAGAGGGCGTCCAGGGCAGCAAAGCCGTAAAAAGGCTTCATTACCCTTGGACATCTCTTCCTTATCTGGCGTTATACCGATCCAGGGCAGCTTGCTGAATTTCAATAGCTCGTTTCACGTTAAACTTGTTGATCTGATCCACAAACTTGTCAAAGTTTTCAATCGGTTCAACCCCAATGACAAACTTGACGAACATCTCGTCCCGGTAAGTTCCAATATCACTCATGATCTTGCTGTACTCCGTGGATTCTTCTGTCGTCAGACTGGTCGGAGGAAGGCCTACCTTCAGCGTATTCTCGCTATATTTGGAGAACAGAACCGCTGCATCCTTCTGCTGTTGGAGCTGATAATATTGCTCGTTGTACCGGTCGTCATCCTCCCCAACGAAGGGATAGTTCGCAATAAAATGTTTGGCCATGGCTTGAGCAACCGACAGGCCGTCCGGATTTTTCAAAATCTCATCAGTATAGGTCGGGTAACCGTCCTTCATCGTGTAGGTGAGGCCCTCTACACCGAAATTTTTCAGCATATGTCCTTCTTCACTGAAGAAATAATCGAGTGCTTTGACCGTTTCCTCCGGATGTTTGTTGCTATTGGTGAGCACAACGCCGCTACTGCTCCACTCCCAGGAACGTCCGGTAAACATCGGTTCATCGCCCTTATTCAGCACCGGATATTGTGTGGCTGTCAGGTTGGCGTTCGGATCCGTTTCCTGCAGAGCGGGCAGGTAGCGGCCTACACCTCCACCGATGAAGGTGAAAAATGCACCCGCTTGACTGCTCAAAATTTTGGCGTCGTATGTTTTCTGGTCATTGGTAGCAAAATCGGGATCAATCAATCCCTCCTGATACCAGCGATGGAACATGGTTAGAAATTCCTTATATTCAGGCTCAATTGGTCCATAGACTACCTTGCCATCTTTCATAAACGTATTATTAGTGATGCCATAAGCCTCCAGATATGTCGGTGCCGCTGGTCCCATCGTGGTCATTTTGGGTGGTGCACCAAACAATAGCGGCGCTGCTACGCCTTTTTTCTCTTTGAAGGCCTTGAGTACCGTCTCCCACTCCTCCAGCGTTTCCGGTTTCTCCAGCTTTAGCTCATCCAACCAATCCTGACGGATGAATGTGCCGCCGAAGGTTTTGTATTCCCCCAGACGCAGATGCGGTATTGCATAGATGTCTCCGTTGTCGGCTTTTAACTGTTTGGCGACCTCAGGATTCTCTTCCAGGATCTTTTTCAAATTGGGAGCGTATTCATCAATGAGTTCGTTCAATCGAATGATGATACCATCATTGAATAGCTTGGCGTAATCTCCATTGACAAACATGGCATCAGGCAGCTGATTCGAGGCAATCATGACATTGAACTGTTCGGTCTCGGCACCCACAGCGGGATGCTGGAATTCGATTTTGGTATTGGTTTTCTTCTCCCATTCCTTAATCGCCGTAATTTCATTCATGCTCTTGAGTGTGATGGAAGCATTGGTATTCATCGACATCCAGATTGAAATGGGGGTGGGTCCATCTCCTCCTGCTTCACCTGCACTTCCATTTCCCCCTGAACAGCCCCCAAGAATAGCAATACTCATCATTAGGCAGATTCCAATTGCCAGTCGTTTTCTCCATGACCTTTTCATCGCTTCACGTCCCCCCATTGAATGTGTATCGTGGATAAGCAGCCCTGTCATCGCTCTCCATAAAGTTACCGCTTGCCCGATATATTGGCTATCCTCCATTCTTGCCGGCATATCCAAAATTTGATATTTCCTTGTGCAGCGCAGGATTTGCACATGAATGCAAGAGATCAAGATCATAATTCCAGATTGAACGATGAGCGTGAGCACAAGAAAGAGATCGATCAAGCCCGTTTCAAAAATCATAAGGTGTTTGACCAATCGCTGCCACATATATGGAATAAACTAATATCACTTCTTAATTGAGCGTGTTCGATTTTTTCATAAGGAGCGTCCAACAACGTGAAGGAGGAAACAGGAATGGCGATCCGCTACAGCGTCATTATCCCAACCTATAATCGGGCCCATCAGTTATTGCTTACTCTGGCAGCCTTAGAGACACAAACCTATCCGAAGCACCTTTTCGAAGTCATCGTAGCTGATGACGGTTCCACTGATGGAACGAAAGAACAGATCCAGGCATTCCAGTCTTCATATCCTTTGACCTACGTATCGCAGACGGAGCAACGTGGCAGATCAGCGATCCGGAATTTGGGACTTCAGCATGCCAAAGGGCTATATGTTATCTTCTGTGATGCTGACTTTCTGGCATTACCCGAATTTATTCGAACCGTGCGTCAATATCATCGTAAAAATCCCAGAGCCGTCGTTTCGGGTTTTCCACATTCCTTTGCCGATGCTTATACCCACTACTATCCAGACTTCTCGCCCTCGGAAAAAGATCATTGCCGTTCAATCCTTACCCCTTCAAACTTATGGCGTCCTGAATTTGATGCAGCGAATGAAATCGTCCCACTGGTCACACCGGAAGACATCATTCAACAGACAGATACATTGTCCAAAGTGATTTTCCCAACCAAAATACCGCCTGGTGTCATCAAGCAATTTGCCAGCACCGATGTGGCTCCCTGGATGTTACTTGTCACTCGGTGTGTATCCATCCGACGAAGCCTTCTGAATCGAGTTGGAGGTTTCAATGAACGATTTGTACTGTATGGGCTTGAAGACTGGGATCTGGGCTACAGACTGCATCGTTTGAAAGTGCCCTTCTACTGTATGAAGGAGGTCGTAGGTTATCATCAAGAACATCCTACCCATTTCCGAGGGGAAGTGCTCAATACAGAAAATCTGAAAATCATGCTCGAAACCTATGGATTCAATGATTCCGCACTCAATTTATTCTGCGTTGTACCACCATCAGCTGACCTCCAAACCTACAAAAAAACGCTGCGAATCTTGCGCAGAGGCTTCCGGTCCAGAACAACACGTTCTTCCGCACGATTGTTAAAGAAAACATTACGGATTGCTGCCAAACACTTCGCGCTTCAAACAGATGTGGAAGCGTATAAAAGATCGCTCGCAAGAATACAGAGAAAAGCAAAAGGCAGAAAAAGTCGGGTGGCTCGCGTTTTACAGGATATGGCGCAGAGATCTAAGGAATTGGTTGAGTAGTCAGCTGTATCACTAACTTCGCCCATATTACTCCTGCTCCAATTGCACTCACTTTTTTAATACAACAAAAAGCCTCCTATCTACATCTCTGTAGAATAGGAGGCTATGTTTCCTTATACTCGTTTTCCCCACCTTACGGTGAATCGCACGTTTTTAAATTCAGCCTTTTAAAATTCTTCGTATTCACTCGGGTCCTGATTCCAAAGTCGTCCATCTTTACGATTATAAGAAGAAATGACTTCCATCTCTTTCTCGCTCAACTCGAAATCGAAAATATCGATATTTTCTTGCTGGTGTTGAAGCGAGCCTGCTTTAGGAATAGGAATTGACCCAAGCTGGGTATGCCAGCGCAAAATAACCTGCGTACCCGTTTTGCCATGAGCTTCGGCAATACGAAGGATCTGCTCATCTTTTACGATATCTTGTACTGCATCATTACCACGACCAATCGGACTCCACGATTCGTTAACAATGCCATGCTGCGAATCCTTCTCCCGCTGATCTGCTTGATCAAAGAATGGATGCAGCTCAATCTGATTCAGACTTGGCGCTACTCCCGTTTCCTTAATCAGGCGTTCATTGTGTTCCGGAAGGAAATTGCTAACTCCGATGGAACGGATATATCCGCGTTTTTTCGCCTCAATGAGTGCCTGCCACGCTTCCACATACATATCCTGCTTGGGATTCGGCCAGTGAATCAGATATAGATCATAATAATCCAGATCTGCTCTGTATAGAGATTCCTGGATGGCTACAATCGCCTTTTCGAAGGCATGGTAACGCCCTGGCAGTTTAGATGAAATGAGCAGGTCTTCTCTGGAAACCGAGCTCTGCTTAATGGCCTTCCCGACAGTCGCCTCGTTCTCATAGTTATACGCTGTGTCAATCAGTCGGTAACCTGCATCCATCGCGGATGCTATGGAATTGACCCCTTTTTCGCCTTTTAAGCTATAGGTACCAAAGCCAATGGCAGGTACGTTTAAGCCATCATTCAACGTATATTCCGGAATTGTATGATTCATCTGGTAAACTCTCCTTTGCGAAAGATATACTAAAACGATATGGAAAAGGTGATATGCCCTCTCCGTTTATTCTACCCCTCCATACGCGGATGAATCAAATATAAGCCACCAACCCGTTATGCCGGGTGGTGGCTTTCTTGTCTAATTTTAATAAAGGCAAGTTGCCTCTTTATTCATGCGAAGAGATCGGCGTGGCCGATAACGACCGATCGCCCATAAAGTTCTGAATGGCGATAGCAGCCTGCTTGTACCCGCCAGCGTCGCGTAACGTTTTCCCAATAACCTCAGCATGTTCCTTGTAGGAGGCATTGCCGAGCACTTCTAATACCGCGTTTCTCAGTACGTCGGGTGTAAGGTTATTTTTATCCACGATGACCCCTGCTCCGAGCTCCTGCACCCGGCCTGCTACACGCGGCTGATCCGAGGTTAACGGGAGCATCACCAACGGTACATTATAATATAAAGCTTCACTTGTACTGTTCATGCCCGCATGTGTCAGAAAAGCATCCACACCCTGCAGCACTTCCAATTGTGGGAGATAAGGTCTGATGATGAAATTGTCAGGAATGAGATCAGCAATCGGCTCCAAATCAGTATCCTTCCCTGAAGACAGTATAAACTGCACAGGCAAATCACCGAAAGCCGTAAAGCACAGCTTATAAAAATCAAGATCCTTATTTAAAATGGTTCCCATCGAAATATAAACCGCCTGTTTATAAACGGCTTGCAGAGATTCCTTTGCAAAGGATGGTGCATCCTTACGGGGGGTAATCGATGGGCCAGTGAACACAAAGCTCTCATCCAGCTTGTCCCCCATGGGTTGAAAATAGCGGTTTGTATAAACAATCTTCAGTTGTCCTGGATGCCCTGAAAGCTCCGCCAAAGAAGGAACAGCCACATTGAACTGGGACGCTAATTGCTGGGACATCTCGATGATGTCGTTATATAGCTCCTTGACCTCCTCATCGTCCTCCTTCAGTTGATTTTGATTACCTGATCCGAGAGGTTCCACAAAAACAAAAGTGGTGGTTGAGCATACTGCTGGGATACCCAGCTTTTCGCCTAAAATTTGTCCTCCCCAGCCTATTAAAGAGTCAAAAATTAAATAATCGTAGGTTTCATTTTCAATCAGATTCAGGACATCCGGAATAAAGCGTTGAATAATTTTTTTCATAACCATATATAAAAATTGGTAAGGATGCTTGATTTCAAATGGCTTCATATCTGGGTTGTTGAGCAGGGTAGCCTCGTTGAAGGAGTAGGCTTTAAATTGTGCACCTAACGCTTCAATCTTCGTCCGATATTTTTCCGTACAACAGTAGACGACCTCATCGCCGTACTCTATCAGTTCCTTGATTATTCCGAGTGTCGGATTGATATGTCCTTCTGCAGGCATCATTACAACTAATACACGTGCCACGAAATTCACCTCCATTAATTTTTAAATCTTCAAAGCGGACATTTTATTTCTAACCTCTAGATGATGCGTGAAAAGTAGAATCTGGAAATCATACCCATATGATTATACTATTAATTATTTCCATTTTTGTAAATAGTGTATATGTCACTTTTTGAACAAAAAAAGCACCTTTACGGTGCTTCCTCTGTTCATACTCATTTTGGATTAGGTAAATAACCTATCTCAATATCCTCTTGAATACTGGGGGATTTCTTTTAGTTGCACGATATCATGACCTGTTGGATTCTGGAAGGCACGAAGGCCAAATGTCGGCGCAACGGCGAAGATGTGGTCAAAGATATCGGCTTGAACCGATTCATACACACCCCAGGTGATATCATTGCTGAATGCATAGATTTCAAGTGGTAGTCCGTTATCTCCAGGTGCCAACTGTCTCACGATCAACGTCATATCCTTATGAATTTTCGGATGATTCCTTAGATATTGATGGATATACTCCCTGAATACACCCACATTCGTAAGCTGTCTACCGTTCACAATGCTGTCCGTATTAATGTGGTGTTCCATATTGTATTCGTTAATTTCATTTAATTTTGTCTCGAGATAGTCCGTAAGATAGTGGATCTTCTGAAATTCCCCAATCATTTCCTTGGTGCAGAAGCTTATGCTGCTTGTATCGATATAGACGCTTCTTTTAATCCTTCTGCCACCGGATACCTGCATGCCTCTCCAATTTTTAAATGAATCCGAAATAAGTGCGTAGCTCGGAATCATCGTGATCGTTTTATCGAAATTCATAACCTTTACCGTGTTTAATGTAATATCGATGACGTCGCCGTCGGCATTATATTTGGGCATTTCAATCCAGTCACCAACACGCACCATGTCATTCGATGATAATTGCACGCCTGCCACCAGTCCCAATATGGAATCCTTGAAGACAAGCATCAGAACGGCTGATAACGCACCAAGTCCACTGAGAATAATCAACGGATTCTGACCAATAAGGCTCGAGATGACGATAATGCCCCCAATGATGAAAAGAATAATCTTGGCCACCTGAATGTATCCCTTAATGGGTCTGATCTTGGAGACTTCATAGGAGCGATATATGGTATCAAAGGCATTAAGTAACGCATTTAATACCGTGATGGTTATGACGATCATATAAGTTAGAGCTGCCTTTTCAATCAAAGCCTGATAGGACGGGAAGATATACGCTGAATAATAGATGATAATCGCCGGTACGAGATGCGAGAGCTTGTGAAACACTTTTTTCTCCACAATGATTTTATCCCACGTGTACCGATTGTTGTTGATGATTTGGATAATAATCTTCAGTACGATTTTTTTGGCTATAAAATTGGCCAGTATGGAGACCACAGCGATAAATACCACCATGATCATATTCGAAAGATATCCAATGGTTTGTTCACTCATGCCCGTTCCGTCTAGTTGATTTTTAATAAAGTCCATTGTATCCTCCTGACGCGGTTTATATTAACTTATTATTATAAATTACATTCTAGTACGAAGTAAAATTTCAAAAAAATACAGTAATCGGTTGATGGGGTAAAGGGGGCTTGCCCCCTCACGAGTATCACGTCACACAAATGGGCTAATGTGCATAGACTGGGCTAAATATAAACCAGATCCTTGCATTGGAGATGTGAACATTGAGTAATCCCAAAAATAAAATTAAGACTCAGCCTATTGCCATGAAAAAGCTTTCTCCCGTAAGCATGGTAACGGAGCTTCCACCCGTCCGCGGTAATTTAAGAACCTCTTCCTCAAGTCCAACTAAGGCCATTCATAATGAAAAGGATACAACATCCGCTATCGATGCATGTGTAGACCGCGCTTTTCGTATTCCTATATTTTTGAGTACAACCAACACGGTAAATGACCTGCAAGAGCAATTTCTGACCCGTCTGATTAGGGAAATTGAAGATGCATTGCTCTTTCCCCGCACATTGCCCGTTAGTGAACAATACCCGGAAAACATTCTAACGAATATACGACGCCTGGTTTTTTCAAGCTATGGATTACTCGCAATCAACTTCCGCAGATTTTATGTTCAAATTCTTGATTCCAATGTAGGAGAGCCACCAACGACCACTCCGTTCTGGGAAGGATCGACCTTTTCTCAAATCGAGCCTGCCATGGCCTTTCAATTCGGCATTCCAATCTTATTAGTGAGGGAGAAGGGAACGGACGTCAGTAATGGAATTTGGGCCGGAGGAATCACACCTCTCAACATATTTGTTGACTGGGATTCCGACAATCAATCGGTAGACGATTTCTTTAACAGTGTCCAATGGAGAGAAGTATTTGCTTATTGGGCCGCAGAGGTAAGGGGTAACTATTTGCTTCGCACGGAGCCATTGTTCAATAATTAAACTTCTGGGCTGATGGATACTGGACAAGAAAGAGGACCCTATCATTCCAATGAATGATGGGCCCAATCTACAATACTCTGTTTAACGATTACGAAGAAAATCTCAACAATTCACTTACCGTGACCAATCGGTACCCTTCCGCGACAAGTTCATCCACCAGCACTCGAACTGCTTCCACTGTCTCGGAACGATCCCCGTACCCGTCATGGAAAATTAACACGCTCCCGGGTTTCACCGCAGACCGGGTATGCTCCAGAATGTGCTCAACGCCGGGATTGTCCCAATCCTTCGCATCACCGTTTACCGCACCAATCGTTTGATATCCGCGCTCCGCCGCCAGAGACAGAATGTCATCGTTTACGCCAAAATACGGCGGGCGGAAGCAGCGGGTAGGTTGCCCCGTAATTTCTTGAACCAGACTTTCTGCACGTTGCAGTTCCTCTCCAGCTGCCTTCAGCGTCAGCTTTGTCAGGTCCGGATGCGTGTACGTATGGTTTCCAATCTCATGCCCTTCACGGTGCACCTCCGCCGCAATCTCCGGGTGAGCCTCCATCTCTTTGCCGATCATGAAAAACGTCGCCTGCCCACTCGCACGGCGGAATATCTCAAGCACTTGACGTGTATAGACTGGATGAGGCCCATCATCAAACGTGAACGCCACAACCTTTTCCCTAACAGATACCTGCTCTACCAACGCGATATTAACCATAAAGCAATGACCCCTCTCTGCAACTGCTACGTTCTCCCTTATTATTCCATGACTATATGCTCCGGTCTAGTCCAGAGATCACAATATGCAATTGGAATAGGATGGCGATCAGTGCCACGATTCGAGCATCAGGATTCCATTGCATAAGCTGTCTAGCAAAGGTAAACCATCCTCCAACTCTGCCAAAGTCGGCGTCAATTCGTCATCATGCTTTCAGAAGATTGCCAAGGATGCAGGGGATAGTTATTCCAAAATATGAAGTCCGTTGGCTTTCACCTTGAACTAGATAACACTTTGCCCCATATGATGGATGCTGTCAGTTCTGCAATCCGTATAGCGCCTTACTCCTGTTTTAAGTGATTATATCATAAAATGAAAAGCCACCATCCAGATCACTGGGTGGTGACTTTTGCTTACTCTAATAGAGGCGAGGGGCATCGCCCCCCATTTGGTACTTAATATTATCGATACTTGTAAGACTGGAATAATTGATGTAAGATGTGGGAAATTATCGACAAACGGAGGTATGTTGATGCATCCAAATCGAGAACAACTCCAAGATATTCTGATGCGTGCCAATCAACATGCACGTAAACAAGCGAGAGAATTAGGTGCATCAATTTACTATATAAAGGACAACACACGAATTCGTGAAGATGCTGAAGGAAACATGTTCGAGATCTCTTTTAATTCAGAAGGTAATCGATTAGAGGTTCGTTTTGATAAGTGGTAGAAGAAGTAGAAAGAGACCAGTCAATTGATCCAGTCTCTTTTCTTATATATGTGTGCATGTCTCATATATACCAGCTTTAAACACTTATACAAACAGGTCAACAACGTTGCGGATAATCTCCTCCTTTTTATATGCAAAGTCATTGATACTTGAGAAATATAACTTGTTTGAATTCATAGGAGTTACCATAACAGGCTGTTTAAATAACAGCATGACATAAAGTGAATTATCGGCACCAACCTTAATGTCCTTGTCAAAAAGTCCTTCCCATATCTGCTCAGCCATTTCTGGCATAAATAGATCAGAGTATCTCTCCATGTATGTTTTAACACCGTACTCAGACCACCACCACAAGGAAAAAGTCTTCCATACTCTTTCAGATGTATGAAAAACTGAATCCTCTCGAAACAAACGTTTAAAACAATCTCTAAAATGGATCGTTTTAAACGGGTTATCCATATACTGTTGTTGCTCATACTCCTTTACAATTTCATCCCAACTTGTGCTCAAGTTTTCTTTAAAACTCTCATATTCCAGTAATTCCTGTTCGTTTGAAATTAAGTACTTCCCCGGGAAGATTTCTTTTTCTCCATGGTAGCATTCATAAATATTTTCTATATATAAAAGAAAATTTAAGTCCATAGGGCAGAGGTTACTTATATTCAACTTCTTATGATTACGTGAATGTGCCATATCAGACATTTAATCCTATAACACATGGCGGTACGTACCAACTAAAGAGCTGAGAAGCATCTCTTGCTGAGCCAATTATGGAGACACTGTACTCACCTTTTGGTAAACCTAAACTTACAGTATCATAAGGTGTGGGGAGACCATTTATATATCTTGATATTACCAGTGTACCTGTAAAAAAGTGTACTGTAGAGAATCGAGGATTAACCTCCCATCTGACCGCACCACCAAGGCCAAATGCTGGCTCTATACGAGCATATCCTCCGTCTCCAGAACAAGTACTCAGTGGTCCAACCTCACCGTCAACTGATTGGAGCGCTAAATCATCATCCACACAGACATAATCGCCTTCGACAGTAATACTTTTAGGAAGTGATTCAAAATCTTGTGTGATCTCTACCTCTGGTACTACTTCATTAACTTTACCATCATGCGCAAAAGCATTAAGTGGAAGGGTGAACAGAAAAACAAGTAGCAGCAAAACAATTTTTTTCATCTTTTGTCCTCCCCTTATTTTTTTCATCACCCTTACTATATTACTATTATTTTCTATATTATCAATACTATGTTTGTAAAGATTTCTTAGGATTTTTCAAGTTTTTATCAATACTGATTAATAGTATTTATAGTACTTCAACCTTTACAACTTCGCGCTGATAATCTTATTTCTTCTCTGCTGGTATCGCCTCGAAGCTCTATGAGTCGCTTAGCAATCAATTGTTTCATAGTTGTTGGCCCCACCTTCCAAAAACACATTTCGTGTTGTTGACCTTATTATGTTGAATACATTTCGTGGTGTCAACACGTTTTGTGTTTCTGAATATTTTTTAACACGTATTGTGTTAATATTATGAATGGGTGATAATTGATGGCCACTTTTGGGCAAAAGTTACGTGCAATTCGCACGGGAAATAATCTAACGCAAAAAGACCTTGCTACAATATTCAAGGTCAGTGAAAGCGCGATTGGTATGTATGAAAGAGACGAACGGGAACCGTCATTCAAATTTATTAATGATGCTGCAGACCGTTTTGAGGTAACCACAGATTACTTACTAGGAAGAACTAGTGATACAAATCAAGGTACATCTAAGGTTATTTCAAAAGGAGTAAAAGAATTCCTTAGTGCAATTGAATTAGCTGACGATGAAGCAATTTTGAAGCTAAAAGGAATGTTGCGCCACGAAGGTAATGAGTTATCAGATGATGCTATAAGAGAAATTATTTCTTATGCTCGTTACAAAGCAAATCAAGAATAATGTCTGGTAGTTCAAATCGGAGTTCTTCAAAAATGTCCTTAACTTCGTATTCTTCTGTTTTCTCTTGGTCCATGCTGCCACTTCCGTTCCTGTTTCTTGATAAAAAATAGAACAATTGTTCCTATTTAATTCTAACATGTGCTCCTATGATTGGTAAATCCTCAGCAGTTATTTCTTATAATTATATATGTGGATCAGCACAGGAACGCTCACACTGGAGTAAAGAGTTACATCTGAAGAACGGCTGCATCAAAACAACATCTTACCATCATCTCGTAAATCGTCTTTACGAAGTGATGTTTACATATATAACACCTAATGTACGAGCAAATTCCCCAACCGATGGGACAGAGAAAAGAGAAGGTATAGAAAGATGAAAAAAATAGCTTTATTTACTATGGTTTTTGCACTTGTAGCAGTATTATCAGCATGCGGAGATACAAAGGAGAATTCTTCTTCGCAAGCCAGCCAAACAGAAACCAAACAAAAAGAAATTGAAGCAGAAAACCAAAAACTAAAAGAAGAAGCTGAAGCTTTGAAAAAAGAGTTGGCTGAAAAAGAAGCTTCCGAAGTTGAAACTGCAGCTACTGAGGTGAACACAGAAACGCAAGAACCAGAAACTAAAAGTGCTGTTACCGCGGAAATGATGAGTGTAGTTGTTCCTAATCTTGTAGAGGGTGGCGCTGTTGACCAAAAAACCTACGATTATTTGGTAAAACATGCTGATCTCTTTCCAGCTGTAACTGCTGAAACAAAAAAAGCTGCAACCAAGGAAGTAGATAGCAAAATCACTTCGAAGCACCTCTTTAAAAATATTACCCCTTACCTTGATAAGATGGTAAAAGTAACTGGTACCGTTGTGCAAGTACAAGAAGAAGAAACAGATTTCGGCACTGTAGCGTCTATACATATCATGGACGAATCCGGTAACTCCTTAATCGGTTATTATAATAATTCAACAGGAGATATTCTCGACGGTGATGATGTGACAATGCGCGGAGTTCCTACAGCAGTCTATTCTTTTGACAATATAAGTGGTGGAACTACGAATGCTATTATGTTGGCCGTTTCTACAGTTCAAAAAGTCCAATAATAAACTAACAGCAGATAAGCCCTACGGGGCTTTTCTTTCGCACAAATAACCGAACATACATTCCTAAAAGGAGCGAGTAAAATGAAGGCGGCCCTATACATCCGCGTCAGTACCGACCGACAACACGAGGAAGGATTCTCGATGGAGGCTCAACATGATCTCTTATGGAACTACTGGAGAAGAAAGGAATGGAGTTATACCGCGTTTACTCCGATCCAGGAATCAGTGGTAGAACGATTAAAAAGCGCCCTGGTATTCAAAGGCTTATAGAAGATATGAAAGCTGGAAAGTTCGATGCTGTATTGATTCATAAGTTGGATCGACTCAGCCGCAACCTGGGAGACTTGTATGACTTTATTGCCATGATCAACAAGCTTAATAAGCGTTTCGTTGTGGCATCTTTGGGGAGCGAGGAAATAGACACACAATCTCCAATGGGGAAAGCTTTCCTGTACTTTAACGGAATTTTTGCTGAAATTTATTCGGATAACCTTCGGGAGGAAACCTTAAAGGGATTTACAAAGAAAATGGAGAACGGTGGGCTGCATATGTCCAAGGCTCCTCTCGGGTATGATATCGAATTGATCGATGGAGAGCGTAAGCTGATAGTAAATGAATACGAAGCAGGACTGATTAAAGAAGTATTCCGGCTGTACCTTGCTGGCAAAGGGGTTGTGTCCATAGCGAAACATATGAATGGGCACAGTCGTGGAAAAGAAGGTGGAGTATGGGACAGCAAGTATGTAAGGATCTTACTGCAGAACCATACTTACACCGGTCATAATCACTTCAAGCCGGTACTGTGGGAAGAATCCAAAAGAATCATCAAACCTGGGGAACATGAAGCAATTATTTCTATGGAGGATTTCCTGAATGTACGTAGATGATGGAGCGACGTGGAGAGAATCACATGAGCAAACATAGTTATGATTATCCGTATGGAGGAATTGTTAAATGGGGGGCATGTGGGGCAACATACATTGGTAATGCGTCAAGACAGACACTCGTAGATGGAACCGTACGAGTATATAGGAGTTACCGCTGCCGAAATCAGTATTCAAACAAAACTTGTGATGCTCCAGGGATTTCAGAACATCACCTTCAGCAGCTCGTCTTCGAGGGACTGCAGATCACCAATAAAAAACTTCAGGACAAAAAAACGAGCGCTCAGGCTAAGAATGATCAACGCATGCTGCAAAAAGAAATAGAAGTGTCGAATCGCCGGCGAAAGAACTGGATGCTTGCCCTGGGAGACGGTAAACTCTCTGCTGATGATTATGCTGGGCTGATCGATGAGGAAGAAGCAAGAATGAAGGCAATCAATGCTCAATATGAAGAAAAAGAGGATTATTACATCAACGAGCTGTCGACCGAGGAAATAAAAGAGATGATGGCAAACTTAAAAGAAAACTGGATACTGATCGAACCAGAAACCCAAAAGCTACTGGTGCAATCCATGTTCCGTCAGGTTGTAATAAAAAAAGAATCAGCTCGGTGGACCATCCCTCAGATGCTCACCGTCTGATTCTTTTTTTTCTTGGAGATTTTCTCTAAACGCCTTCAACATAGTACTTAGTCGTTAAGTACCATCTTGGAGGCGAGGGGAGTCGAACCCCTGTCCGAAGATAACGACACATAAGCTTCTACGGGTGTAGTCACAGTTTTGATGTCACCCGAGTATCGCCCCGTAACCGGCTATACGTTGGGTCAGCCTGATTGTCTTCTTCAGCACACCCCAGGCGGAGATGTGACAGCGTATCCCACTACTTGTTAGCCCCTAATCCTGTCACATGGGCGATGCAGGTTAGAAGCACGCACACAGTTTCTTAGGCTGCGAAAGCGTAGTTTGTTTGTTGTTTGCCGTTTAATAGGCTTTAGCGTTGATGAAGTGGACGCGTCCCCACTACCCGCTACCCATGCTCGAACTATCCCCGTCGAATCCATAAACGCCCCCTCATATAAGAAGGGCTCCAGGATTAATCCGTGAATACGGAGCAAAGGTGCTGCACATCTTTTTCCTCCAAGGTAAAAAGATGCTTCTTTCAAACTCGGCATTCCTGTCTGCTACAAGAACATCATAACACAGGAACAATCACCGATATAGTACAGATTGCTGGAAGACGTTCCAGCAGGCTGAGCAACTGTGCAAGTTTAACCAACACACATATGAGGCTCAAGCGTCTACATATTATACCGCGTCCCTCAAGGGAAGTAAAGTTGAGTACCGAAGTGCAGACAATTCATGAACATGAACAACTTTTCTTAACTATCTTACCCACGATCCGAACAAAGTACGCAGTTATCAGCAAACTTACTCCAACGATTCTTTCCAGCAAACTTCAGAAGTTTTACCCGGTACCACATTACTAACATTTTTATTAGACAGGACGTGGCAACAACTGGGGTATCTCATATCAGAAACTGGCACAATAATCTGACAAACTTGGCCGTTATATTGCAGGTCAGCGTGATGCGCCAAACTCATCACACCGCTCCCCCGTAGCAAGGCCTCTCTAATCAAATCAAAAAATCCCAAGCTCACCCCATTACGGGCAAAACTTGAGATCCTGATTTATAACACAACTCGGGTTTCTCACTAACTACCATGTGCTATTCAACACATAGCAATCCGCAAATCCCAATCAACGAGCAACCTTCTGCTTCTCGCGCAGTACCCGTTGAATATCACGTTGTGCATCGCGTTTTGCAGCAGACTCCCGTTTATCGTACTGCTTCTTACCTTTACCCAGTCCGAGCAATAGCTTCGCATACCCGTTACGAATATAGATCTTCAGCGGCACAATGCTGTATCCGTCCTGCTTCGACAGCCCAAGCAGCTTGTGAATCTGCACTTTATGCATCAACAACTTGCGCGTACGTGTTGGATCAATTGGATTATGACGGTTCCCTTGTTCAAAAGGACTAATATGCATATTGTGAATATGAATCTCACCGTTCCGAATCGTGGCAAATGCATCGCCAATATTCGCACGGCCGTTACGAAGAGATTTGATCTCCGTTCCGGTAAGCACCATGCCCGCTTCATACGTATCTTCAATGAAGTAGTCATGGGAAGCCTTTTTATTCTGTGCAAGCACTTTACTCTGTCCATCATTCTTGCCCATGTCCTCACTCCTTCTCCGTAAAATAAGCCGGTACCTATGCTCTACAGCAGCGCACCACACATTTCTCTTGGTACCACATGCCAGACCTTAATTGTAGCAAGGACCGCTGTTAAAATCAAGAAAGAGGCGGTCTGCGCCGCCCCTTCTCATTCCATTCATTTCTTGCTCAGCGAAACGCGATTACTTTTTCTTCTTCCGTACAAACGCTGCCGTGCCATTACCAGCTGCACCTTTATTCTTCTTGCGCTTACGACGTGGTGCTCCGCCTTCCTGAACACCGCCTGGTGTAGCTCCTTCTCCGATAAACACACCGCTAGGTGAGGTGTTTTTGCGTCCACTACCGCCTTTTCCACCTTTACCGCCGCCCTTGCCGGACTTAAAGCTACCTTCACCGCGACTGCTGCCGCTGTTCAGACCAGTCCCTTGTCCACTAGCTGAAGTGCCTTCCTGGCCACCCGCTGTAGAACTATAACCGCCTTTGCCCGAGCCAAAACCAAAGCTTACCGCTCCCTTGCTCCGGCCAGCTGATCCGCCAGTATCTCCAGCACGACGCTCTCCTCTCGGTTTGCCGCCACCTTTGCCACCCGCGCTTCCTGCTGTGTTCGAAGCTCCGCTACGACCGCCACGGCCGCCTTTGCTGCTCTCATCGGCAGATCTGCCACCACGGCTGCCTCCAGCACCAGTTGGGGCACCTTTACCACCACGCGAGCCACTGAATCCACCAGAACCACTCTTCGCACCGCCGCGTCCTCCGCCACCAGCAGGACGTCCACCTTTACCGCCACGTCCACCATTGAAGCCACCTGGACGTTCGCCGCGAGGTTTCATGTCGACCATTTCAAAGTCAATTGTGTACTCCTCCATGCTCACACGCGCCACACGAATCTTCACTTCATCACCGATGCGGAAGACTTTGGAGGTGCGTTCGCCAATCAGAGCCATATGTTGATCATCAAAATGGTAATAGTCGTCTGTGAGCGCACTCAGGCGAATCAGACCTTCTACCGTATTCTCCAGTTCAATGAACATACCGAAGCTGGTAACACTGCTGATCATGCCTTCGAACTCTTCGCCGACTTTATCGAGCATGTACTCGGCTTTCTTCATTTTCTCTGTATCCCGTTCAGCTTCAACCGCCACACGCTCACGTTCCGAAGATTGCTGTGCAATATCGGCCATACGTGCAGCCAGATACTCTTGACGGTTCTCAGGCAATGCCCCATTGTTCTCAATCACTTCCCGTATAACACGGTGAATGACGAGGTCGGGATAACGACGGATTGGTGATGTGAAGTGACTGTAGAACTCTGCCGCCAGGCCAAAGTGACCGGACATCTCGGAATCATACTTGGCCTGTTTCATGGAACGCAACATCATTGTACTGATAACCGTCTGTTCCTTTGTTCCGTTAATATCCTCAAGCAGGGATTGAAGCGCCCGTGGATGAATCGCGTTGCCACGTCCTTTGACGTGGTGTCCGAAATTCGCCGCAAAGGCGAGAAAATTTTGCAGTTTTTCCTGATCTGGATCTTCATGCACACGATAGATGAACGGAACCTTCAACCAGTGGAAATGCTCTGCTACCGTTTCATTAGCTGCCAGCATGAATTCCTCAATGATTTGCTCCGCAATCGAACGCTCCCGTTTCACGATATCGACTGGTTTGCATTCTTCATCCACAATGATTTTGGATTCTTCAAAATCAAAGTCAACCGCACCGCGGCGCATACGCATCGCACGAAGCTTCAAGGCAATCTCTTTCATCAAGTGGAAATCATCCACCAGATCCTTGTAACGCTCCAACAATTCAGGCTCTTCACCTTCAAGAATTTTACGAACGTTGGAATACGTCATCCGCTCTTTGGTCTTGATCACACTTGTGAAAATGTCGTGTTTCACAACCTTCATCTGGTCGTTGAACTCCATCTCACAAGAAAGGGTCAAGCGATCTACTTGTGGGTTCAAACTACAGATCCCGTTGGACAACCGTTGCGGAAGCATCGGAATAACACGGTCCACCAGATACACGCTGCATCCGCGGTTGTAAGCCTCCTGATCCAACTTGGAGTTCTCCTGCACATAATAGCCTACATCGGCAATATGAACGCCCAGACGGTAGTTACCGTTAGGCAGTTTCTCCACATTGACAGCGTCATCGAGATCCTTCGCGTCTTCGCCATCAATCGTAACGATATTCAGCCCACGCAGATCGCGGCGACCTTGCTGGATAATTTCTTCTTCCGTAATGGCATCCGGTGCTTTTTCGGATTCTTCCACCACTTCATCCGGGAAGGCTTCAGGCAGCTGATGTTTACGAATTACGGACAAAATATCAATACCCGGCTCATCCTTATGACCGAGAATCTCGATCACTTCACCTTCTGCTGCTGCCCGGCCCTCTGGATAGCTGACGATTTTGGCAACCACCTTTTGCCCATCTACAGCTCCATTAAAGTTCGTACGCGGGATGAAGATATCCCGGTTAATCCGCTTGTCGTCCGGAATGACGAAGCCATAAACCTCGTGGCTTTGGAATACACCAACCACTTGCGTGACCGCACGGGTAACAATACGGACGATCTCACCTTCCAAGCGACCGCCAGAAGGGCCTTGGGACGTGACTTTAACCAATACCGTGTCACCATTCATCGCGCTTTTCATATCATTGGCATGGATGTACACATCCGGGTGCTCCTGATCCTCAGGGATGAGGAAAGCAAACCCTTTCGCATGAGCCTGCAAACGTCCGCGCACCAAATCCATACGTTCTGGCATACCGTAGCGGTTATTGCGGGTCAGCAGGACTTTACCGGATTCCTCCAACGTATTAAGCATAATTAAAAAGGCTTTGAAATCAGCTGCGTCTTCGATCTCGAAGTGCTGTTCCAGTTCCTGATAAGTCATCGGTTTATAAGCGGTCTCCCGCATGAAGTCGAGCAATTGTTGTTCTGTTATCATTAATATTCACCTCGGGAAACATAAAAGTGTAATCTTGTCTCATCTCTCTATGTATCAGTAACCTTACAGATGTAAAAGCCCTTTACCGCAGGCCACACTATCTCATACCCTAGTATACACGAATTCAATCCGGCGCATCCGTACCCTGCAAAATAAACCAAGCATGCATGGCCCCTTGCATAACCGCGCTTTCATGCATCATAACTGCATTTATGCTACATGTGTTTTGCTCTCGAAAAGACAGAAAAGAATCGGCCCAGAACAGGGCGAATATGTAGGAAGGTAACCGTACAGAAGTGAGAAGAAATCGAAGATCAGAATCATGTGGTTCATTGGAAAAGACTGGTCATGGATGAATTTATTAAAAAACCTCCGTTTCTTCTCGAAACGAAGGTTAATCATTCAAGCGTTCCTGCTCGAAACTATCTCGTTACATAAGGCACTCCGGCTTACTTGGAGACAACCGTAACGATGATAGACAAAATGAAGAATCCTGCACCCAGTACAACTGTTGCACGTTGCAGGAAAAGATCCAGTCCGCGCGCTTTCGTTTTACCGAAAAGATGTTCCGCACCACCGGAGATGGCACCCGCCAAACCAGCGCTTTTCCCGTGCTGCAGCAATACTACAGTGATTAGACCGATCGAAAACACCACGAGCAGCAATTTCAAAGCAATATCCATTCTTTCCACCTCCTACCCATGTGGGCATAACATCTCACCATAAAAACAGTTACTTTAATTGTAACACAGCTATTAACGTGATACAAGTAGTGGCATTTCCTCAATTACTGAGATACAGCCAATATTTTCAACCCTTTTAATCTTAAGCAATTATAGTGAACTTAATAAAAAAGACAAGCCGGTTATCCGGCTTGCCTAATGTTGTCGTAAGACAACTTATTTTTTGAGGTTGTAGAATCCTTTGAGACCATTGTATTGAGCCAGTTCACCCAGTTGATCCTCGATGCGGAGCAATTGGTTGTACTTCGCGATACGGTCTGTACGGGAAGGAGCACCCGTTTTGATTTGACCTGCGTTTGTTGCAACAGCGATATCAGCGATTGTGCTGTCTTCGGACTCACCGGAACGGTGGGAGATTACAGCAGTGTATCCTGCACGTTTAGCCATTTCGATTGCATCGAATGTTTCAGTCAATGTACCGATTTGGTTTACTTTGATCAGGATGGAGTTACCGATACCTTCTTCGATACCTCTACCCAGGCGCTCTGTGTTCGTTACGAACAGGTCATCACCAACGAGTTGTACTTTGTCTCCCAATTTTTCTGTGAGCAATTTCCAACCATCCCAGTCATCTTCGGACATACCGTCTTCAATTGTGATGATTGGGTATTTCTCAACCCAAGAAGCCAGAAGGTCAACATATTCAGCGGAAGTGTAAGATTTACCTTCGCCAGCAAGTGTGTACTTACCATCTTTGTAGAACTCAGTGGAAGCAACGTCCATACCCAGGAATACGTCAACGCCTGGTTTGTAACCTGCTTTTTCAATTGCTTCGATGATTGTAGTGATTGCTTCTTCGTTCGAACCAAGGTTCGGTGCGAAACCACCTTCGTCACCCACAGCTGTGTTCAGGCCTTTGGAGCTCAGTACAGATTTCAGGTTGTGGAAGATTTCTGCGCCTACGCGGAGAGCTTCTTTGAATGTTGGTGCTCCAACAGGAAGAACCATGAACTCTTGAACGTCGATGTTGTTGTCAGCATGCTCACCACCGTTGATGATGTTCATCATTGGTACTGGAAGTGCTTTAGCGTTGAATCCGCCCAGGTAAACGTACAATGGCAGATCCAGAGCGTCAGCAGCTGCACGAGCTACAGCCATGGATACAGCCAGGATTGCGTTAGCACCCAGTTTACCTTTGTTTGGCGTACCATCCAAAGTGATCATCAATTTGTCGATACCCAGTTGATCCAATGCATCCATACCGATTACTTCTGGAGCGATTGTTTCGTTTACGTTTTTAACAGCTTGCAGAACACCTTTACCGAGATAACGGGATTTGTCGCCATCGCGAAGCTCAACAGCTTCGTGGGCACCAGTGGATGCACCGGATGGAACGATAGCGCGTCCGATTGCGCCGGACTCCAGGTATACTTCAACTTCAACTGTAGGGTTACCGCGGGAGTCGAGGACTTCGCGAGCGTACACGTCAGAAATAATAGTCATGAGTGATAATCTCCTTTAATTTTAAATTTATTTTTAATACGTTCAGAATAGCCTGAGTTTCACCAGTCCACTCCGCACGCAGTACCATCTTCCGATCGCTGTTATCCCCTGATTCCTTTGAACTTATTTTCATAAGTTGGAATCATGTGATAAAGGCGAACGCTTCGCTTCTTCAGATCGGTTCTGCTTGCTTCGTTCCGGGTTCCACTTTGTATTATTCAACAACCTATTAAAACTAATTATTTACGGGTAGCGATGACAGATGTTCCTGTCATTTCTTCCGGTTTAGGCAATTGCATCAAGTCAAGAATCGTTGGAGCGATATCCGCGAGGATTCCGCCCTCACGCAGGGTAACATTAGCATCTGTAACGATGAATGGAACCGGGTTCGTTGTGTGAGCCGTGAACGGACGTCCTTGCTCATCAAACACCATATCCGCGTTACCATGATCCGCAGTAATCAGCACAACGCCGCCTTTAGCGAGAACTGCATCCACAACACGGCCCATGCATTCATCCGTTACTTCTACTGCCTTAATCGTAGGCTCCAGCATGCCGGAGTGTCCAACCATATCAGGGTTAGCGAAGTTCAGAATGATGGCGTCATGTTTGTCTGCTTCAATCTCGCGAACACATGCGTCAGCTACTTCATACGCGCTCATCTCCGGCTGCAAGTCGTACGTTGCAACTTTTGGTGAGTTGATCAGCACGCGTGTTTCGCCCGGAAGCTCAACATCACGGCCGCCGCTGAAGAAGAAGGTTACGTGCGGGTATTTTTCGGTTTCTGCAATACGCAATTGTTTCTTGTTATTCTGTACCAGAACTTCACCCAGCGTGTTGTCGAGGTTTTTAGGCGAGTAAGCCACATAACCTTCAACGGTCTCGCTGAACAAGGTCAGGCACACGAAGTGCAAGCCCACAGGGAACTTCGGACCACGGTCGAAACCACGGAAATCCTGGTTCGTGAATACTTGCGACAATTGGATCGCACGGTCAGGACGGAAGTTGAGGAAAATGACGGAATCGCCGCTCTCCACCAGACCTACAGGCTGGCCATCCGCTTTAACGATAACCGTTGGTTCAACGAATTCGTCAAAGACGGATTTTTCATACGATTCTTCAACTGCTTTGAGTGGATCAGTGTATTTAGGTCCATCACCATAAACGATGGCACGATATGATTTCTCAACACGTTCCCAACGTTTGTCACGGTCCATCGCATAGTAGCGACCTTGAACCGTTGCGATTTGTCCTACACCGACTTCTTCAATTTTGGCAATCAGCTTCTGCATGAATTCTTTACCGCTATCCGGCATAACATCACGGCCATCCAAGAAGGCGTGAATGTATACGTCATTCATTTCTTCTTTTTTGGCGAGATCCAGCATAGCGAACAAGTGGTCGATGTGACTATGTACGCCGCCATCGGACAACAAACCATACAAGTGAAGCTTTTTACCGTTTTGTTTTGCTTCGCGAACAGCTTTGACAAGTGTTTCATTGTCGTAGAACTCACCGTCACGAATCGATTTGGAGATACGAGTCAAATCCTGGTATACGATCCGGCCGGCACCAATGTTCAGGTGACCTACCTCGGAGTTCCCCATTTGCCCTTCTGGCAAACCTACAGCTTCACCGCAAGCAGTGAGAGTTGTGTGTGGGAATTGGCTCATAAAACGGTCATAGTTCGGTTTCTTGGCTTGCGCAACCGCGTTGCCTTCCTCCGTGTTACGAAGACCAAAGCCGTCCATAATGATCAGCGCTACAGGTTTTGGAGCTGTCATTACTTCGCCCCCTCAACAAGCGCGATGAACGAAGCCGGCTGCAAGCTGGCACCGCCAACAAGTGCGCCGTCGATGTCGCTTTGTCCGAGGTATTCTGTTACGTTCTCAGGTTTAACACTGCCGCCGTATTGAATACGAACTGCATCTGCTACCTTTTGGTCGTACAGATCCTTCACCAGCGTACGGATGTAAGCAATAACTTCATTCGCATCTTGGGAAGTGGAGGATTTGCCTGTACCAATCGCCCAGATTGGCTCATAAGCGATAACGACTTGTGCCGCTTGCTCTGCAGACAGACCTGCCAAAGCAGCTTCTGTTTGCACTTTGCATACGTCTTTCGTTTGGTTCGCTTCGCGCTCTTCTAGCGTTTCACCAAGGCAAAAGATTGGAGTCAATCCGTGACGGAATGCTGCATGCAACTTTTTATTGACAGTCTCATCGGTTTCCGCAAAATATTGACGGCGCTCCGAGTGACCAATAATGACATAATCCACACCCAGTTCTTTCAGCATAACGCCGCTGATTTCACCTGTGAATGCACCGTTGTCTTCAAAATGAAGATTTTGTGCACCAATTTTGATGTTTGTGCCTTTAACAGCTTCTACCAGGGATGGCAGATTCGTAAACGGTGCGCAAATAACAGTCTCTACGCCTTCAACTTCCGCTTTTCCTTTGACTTCCTGAATGAAGTCATTGGATTCGGAAACCGTTTTGAACATTTTCCAGTTACCTGCGATAATCGGTGTTCTCATGGTTTTCAACTCCTTCATGCTATAGCTTAAAGCTTACTTGTCGTTCAATGCAACTACGCCAGGAAGCACTTTGCCTTCCATGAACTCGAGCGATGCACCGCCACCTGTAGAGATGTGGTCCATTTTGTCAGCCAGTTTGAACTTCTCAGCTGCTGCTGCGGAGTCACCGCCACCAATGATGGTGTATGCCGATGTCTCAGCGCAAGCTTCTGCTACTGCACGAGTACCGTGGGAGAAAGGCTCGATTTCGAATACGCCCATTGGTCCGTTCCATACAACAAGTTTGGAGTTTTTAACAACGTCAGCATAGATCTCACGTGTTTTAGGACCGATGTCGATACCTTCCCAATCTGCAGGAATGTCGCCAACTTCAACAATCTTCGTATTTGCGTTAGCGCTGAAGTCATCGGAGATAACGATATCAACTGGCAGATAGAAGTTTTTACCCAGTTTCTTTGCTTTTTCGATAAAGCCCAGAGCAACATCCAGTTTGGACTCATCCAGCAGGGATTGACCTACTTCATGACCTTGAGCCTTCATGAATGTGTAGGAAAGACCGCCACCGATGATTACGTTGTCTGCAATGTTCAACAGGTTGTCGATCACATCGATTTTGTCTTTAACTTTGGAACCACCGATGATGGCTGTGAAAGGACGCTCAGGGTTGGAGATGGCTTTACCCAACACTTCCAGTTCTTTCTCCATCAACAGGCCGGATACTGCTGGCAGCAGGTGAGCGATACCTTCTGTCGAAGCATGTGCTCTGTGCGCTGCGCCGAATGCATCGTTAACAAATACGTCAGCCAGTTCAGCAAATTGTTTCGCGAGTTCCGGATCGTTTTTCTCTTCGCCTGCGTGGAAACGAACGTTCTCAAGCAACAATACGTCGCCGTTGTTCAGTTCAGCGACTTGAGCTTTTACGGTTTCGCCAACGGAATCGTCAGCTTTAACCACTTTTTTACCAAGCAACTCGGACAAACGCTCAGCCGCTGGAGTCAAACGCAAGGATTCAACCACTTCGCCATTTGGACGACCCATGTGGCTTGCCAAAATAACTTTAGCGCCTTTTTCGATCAAATAGTTGATCGTAGGAAGCGTGGCACGAATACGTTTGTCATCTGTAATTTTACCATCTTCGAGCGGCACATTAAAATCTACACGGACAAAAGCCCGTTTTCCTGTCAATTCGATATCACGTACACTTTTTTTGTTCATCTGTATTTCCTCCGCACCCATGTATTTGGTGGACCAATCAAGGGCCCAAATCCCTTGTCAATCCTGGTGTTTTTGAGAAATTTGCAAAATATTGATATATAAAGAGCGGAAACAATAGCATCTGTTTCCGCTCTATGTTATTGCAGATATTACTTGATCATTTTTGCAAAGTGCTCCAAAGTGCGAACCAGTTGAGCAGTGTAGGACATTTCATTGTCATACCAAGCTACAGTTTTAACCAATTGTTGGTCGCCAACAGTCAGAACTTTAGTTTGAGTTGCATCAAACAGGGAACCGAAAGTGATACCTTGGATATCGGAAGATACGATTTCATCTTCTGTGTATCCGAAAGTTTGTGGATCGGAAGCTTCTTTCATTACTGCGTTAACTTCTTCAGCAGTAACTTTTTTGCCCAATACAGTTACGAGCTCAGTCAGGGAACCAGTAGCTACTGGTACACGTTGAGCTGCACCGTCGAGTTTGCCTTGCAGTTCTGGAATAACCAAACCGATTGCTTTAGCAGCACCAGTTGTGTTAGGGATGATGTTTTCAGCTGCTGCGCGAGCACGACGGAAGTCACCTTTAGGGTGTGGAGCATCCAATGTGTTTTGGTCGCCAGTGTAAGCGTGAATTGTAGTCATCAAACCTTGAACGATTCCGAATTTGTCTTGCAGCGTTTTTGCCATAGGTGCCAGGCAGTTTGTTGTGCAAGATGCGCCGGAGATTACAGTTTCAGTACCGTCGAGGATTTCATGGTTTACGTTGTAAACGATGGTTTTCATGTCGCCAGTAGCTGGTGCGGAGATAACAACTTTCTTAGCTCCACCTTTCAAGTGTTTCTCAGCTGCTTCTTTAGTTGTGAAGAAACCAGTACATTCCAGAACGATATCTACGCCGAGGTCGCCCCATGGCAGTTCTTCTGGGTTACGGTTAGCCAATACTTTAACTTCTTTGCCGTTCACTTTGAAGAAGCCATCGTGTACTTCAACATCGCCATCGAAGCGACCTTGAGTTGTATCATATTTAAGCAAATGAGCCAGCATTTTAGCATCAGTCAAGTCGTTGATTGCTACAACTTCAATGCCCTCTACATTTTGAATACGGCGGAATGCCAAACGACCAATACGTCCAAAACCGTTAATACCTACTTTAATCATGAGTAAGTTCCTCCCAAGTTTTGATTGATTTTTTTATGAAGCTTATATATTCAAGACAGACGGTGAAGTCCGTCAAGACAACAATAGTTGTGGTGCAAAATAAAACCTTATTCCATTTCGGCGACGATGACTTCAGCAGCAGCCTCATCAATAATCAGAATATCTTCCTGACCAAATCGCAGGACAGAATGTATGGCAGCAGCCTTGCTCTTGCCACCTGCAATGCCAATTACGACATCGGTTCGTTCTATATCCTGGAGTCGCATGCCCAGCGTAAGCATGGTATGTACCACCTCACCCTGATCATTAAAGTAATAACCGAATGATTCAGATACGGCCCCTTGCTCCTGGAGTTCATCTATGATCTCTGTCGCAAGTTTGCGGCGCCGTGCCATCTCTACGGCATCACCAATTCCATGAATGACGATCCGCGATTTTCGGATCAGCTGCAGAATCTCCTGAACACTCGGGTCCTGGATTAGTGATTCATAGGCATGATCACTCAGCAAATCCGGTACATGCAGGAGTTTGTATTGGGCTCCTACCCGTTTTGCCATCGTGGATGCTATCGTATTGGCCTGAATTTCGAGGCTTTCTCCCAGCCCACCGCGTGCCGGTACGAACCAGACACCTTTCAGCGATGTTGGCGGAGTGAGTTGCTCTGCGACTTCAGCCGTTGTTGAACCGCCAGTTACGGCGACAACATCGTTATCACTCATGATATTACCCAGAGCCTTCGCTCCGGCTCTGCCCAGCTCCCGTTTGGCAAATGGAGAAATGTCCGAATCGCCGGGAACCACAACTACCTTTTGCAGACCGTAGGCTTGCTTGATGCGTTCTTCCAGTTCGGATAATCCAAACAGCTCTTTGGCGACGGGTTCCAACTGCTGCAGCAATTCATGCCCTGCCTCACTGATCTTCATCCCTGCACTGTCAATTTCAATAAGTCCCTGAGCCTTTAACAAATCGGTCTCAGCCCTCAGAACCCGCTCGGTCATCTGCATGGAATTAGCTAACGTTCTTCGTCCGATCACATCCGATAACATGATCTGGCGCAGAATCGTGTACCTCTTCTTCAAGACATCCATGAGATCAGGCAGAAGCTGCTTTTGTACTTCTAAAATCGTTCGCATGCTTTCCACTCCCGCAAGCTTCTCGTTCCAAGCTTTCTTTCATGGCCCTAAAACGTCCCGGGTTAACTTTTTAAGTCCCACGTCTATTCTACCTAAAACTGACGCGACATGCAAGTGTTTCAAAGCCTTATTTCGACACGTTTCAGGCGTTTGTACGCGCCTATTTTCACAATGTCACCCTACTCTGATCGAGAACAACCTGTTCGATACCATATATAGAAGCAAAGTAAATTTTCCATCTACATATTGCTTGCTGTTGTTTTTCATATGGCATATCCAAAACCTCTTTTAGCATTTACCTATTTGCGCTCTTTATCCACTTATCTTCATCATGATCATTTTCAAGCTTATCCAAACCACAACAGTAAACATCTGCTTGCAATTCAATTATTCATGAGCTATAATCAATATTGCTGTCACATCTTTGAAACTTCTATTTCAAAACAGCTTTATGCAGCTATGCTTGCAGCAATAATCAATGTGCGCCCGTGGTCCAATGGATATGACGTAGGCCTCCGAAGCCTGAGATCCAAGTTCGATTCTTGGCGGGCGCGCCACTCTTAATTAGTAGCTCATAACCCTTTTAACCAATGAAACCGAATAGGTTTCTTTTTTTTCAAACTTAGTTTGACTTTCTTTGACTTTTTGTTTGAAATTGTTTATGATGTGGGTAATACGGTAACAGTTTATATATAAACACCAATTTAACATTTACATTTCCGAGGAGGTTTTTCACGTGAGTTATATTCCAATGGTCGTTGAACAGAGCAACCGCGGTGAGCGCGCCTATGACATCTATTCCAGATTGCTGAAGGATCGTATCATCTTCCTTGGCAGTGATGTAAATGACGTTGTAGCGAATTCCATCATGGCACAGATGTTGTTCCTTACTGCGGAAGATCCGGAGAAAGACATTCACTTATACATCAATAGCCCAGGCGGATCCATTACAGCCGGTATGGCGATTTACGATACTATGCAATTCATCAAACCGGATGTATCTACCATCTGTGTAGGTATGGCGGCTTCGATGGGTGCATTCCTGTTGAACGCAGGTGCCAAAGGTAAACGTTTTGCATTGCCTAACAGCGAAATCATGATTCACCAACCGCTTGGTGGTGCGCAAGGTCAAGCTTCGGACATCGAAATTCGTGCCCGCCGCATCCTGAAAATGCGTGATACCTTGAACCGCATCATCGCTGAGCGCTCAGGCCAACCGCTGGAGCGTATCGAGAAAGATACAGATCGTGACTACTTTATGAGCGCTGCTGAAGCTGCTGATTACGGTATCATCGATAAAGTTATCGAAAACGTAGGTTCCCAAGGCATCTAAGCCGAGGCGAATCGCCAATTAAACGGATATACCATATAGGCAACTCAAAGGGTAACGCCCAGTTGAGTTGCCTATATGAAAAAAGGGCGCTCTCGTCAATATGACGAGGGCGTCCTTTTTTTTGAAGATAATTTAAGAGTGCATAATTCGTTTAAATCTAATAGCATTACAATGGCCCTAGAACCTATGTGAAGACGGACACTACAACAACACGAACACAGCTAATATTAACGTACATCACATCTAACGAACTGAGCACACGCTATTGACCATCATTTCAACGAAATGGAATTCTAACGAATCACAGGAATGTTATCGTTGCTATATGTTCCCGTTTTCTTTCGATTTCCCCGTTTCTTCACTCCATAGCCTCTCTACGATTCGTTACAATATCCCAAGCCTCATATCTAGCCTTATAAGATGCAACAGGTTCGTTAGAGTTCCAGATATCCAATGAATTACTTAAGGAATGACTAATACTTCCGATACTCTTACTTGTTGGCCGTTAAGCCACTGAACGGCTCTGTGCCTTTAGAAAGCAACTCTTTGTATGTGAACGGGAATTCTGGGAAACCCTCCGCATAAGCTGTGTACTCATACAACTGGAAGAATACAACTACACCAGTTGGGGTTACATAGAAATCCTGATCTTTATTTAGACCTTTATAGCCTTCAAGGTAACCACCACGGGCTTTAAGCTGATCTCCCACTTTTTTGCTTACTGTCTCACGTACGGTTTTGTTATTTTGGATCACATCATCCAGACTCAATTCCTTACCGGAATCCAGAGCAAAGGTGTGACCTGTACGGAACGTCATGCCATGTGCGCCTGCATAGTCCTGATAACTTTGCGTAATGAGCCCAAGTACACCATTTTCGTTGTATGTCACGACATAAGAACTCTCAAATGCATATGGACGGTTCGCTGCTGCATCACCAAATTCCTTGGTTTGTTTTTTGAAATCTGCTACAAAAGCATCGACTTCATCTTTCAACACCTTGTTGATAGCCGCTTCCGCTTTATCGTTCGCCAGTCCGCTCACCTGAGGATATTGAATATCGACTTCAGCATTCTTGATGCTGACTTTCACTGTTGCCGCTTTGACTGCCACGTTATTTTGCTTCACTTTGCTCAGCGACAGTGTCTTGGCTTTACCATCCCAGTTGCCCTGTACACCCAAATAATCTCTCATTGCAGAGAACGGAATGTACAATCGGCCATTAATCAGCTTCGCTTCTACCCCTGGGTAATACCCATTTATTCTCAGCATTGGATCACCATCCAACAGACTGATCGTCATTTTGTTATTGGCTGCTGTCAGGGCATACTCTTTGGTTTTCGCATCATATTTCAAGCTTCCACCCGCTACATCTTTGACAGCCGTAAGCGATACCCAAGTGGAGCCGCCTTGAAGGAGTCCTTTTTGAGTAAGCGTTTTGCCTCCCGATTTCAGAGTTACCTCAGTAGGTGTTGTCACTTTCGTGGATACTGAAGCTGCCTTTACAGAACTATCCTGCCATACAGCCCCGCTCCCCACAATAATTCCTGCCGCCAATAGTGCACTTGTCCATTTTTTCCATGATGTCATATATAAAACTCCTCTCTCGAATTCAAATTTTGAGTGTCATTGCGTATGTATCCTGATTTGATCGTATGCCTCATACGCTCACCTCTTTATTATAATTAACCCGATTCCGGAAAGGTTTACAGCTCCAGTTACAATGTTGTTTGATCCAGATGCCTATAATGAATGTTTTGTTACGAACAAATAGACAAAAAAGATACCAATAACCAGCAATTTATTTCGTCATATTTCATCTCTTCTTTTCAAACTTCATCAAGTCCGCCTTTATAACAAAAAAGACGCTGTCCATCGGACAACGTCTTTGTCATTATTGCCTTTCGCCTGCTCAAGCATATCTTTAACGGACATTCAGCCTTTATTTATTTCACCTATTTCATTTCATAAGTAATATTCAGCGTTGTGCTTACTTTAACCTGACCTGTTTCAATGGCTGTACCGCCATCTGCCTCTGACTTCGCTTGGGACATCAGAGCCTCATTTGCATAGAACACAGGTACATTGGCATCACCTTGGCTCACGGACAGAACAGCACCCAGTTGACGTTTAACCGCTTTTGCAATAGCTCCAGCTTTCACATCAGCATTGGCAACAGCTTTTTCAATCACTTGAGCTTCAAAGCTCTCCGGTTTTTCTACCGTAAAACGAACATTTTCAATGTTGTTGGCACCAGCCTGGGATGCTGCATCCAGGAGTTCACCAATCTTGTCCATCTCCCGGTAAGTTACAGTCAGTGTGTGATGAGCTGTGTACCCTTTGATCTTCTGTCCGTCTTTTTCACTATACGTATAGTTAGGCTGTACGTAGAACTGGCTGGTTTGAATATCATCCGCACTGATTTTCCACGTACTTTTCAGCAGATTGCTAACTTTTTGAATTTTCGCTGCATTCGCTTTTTGAGCAGAGGCTGCTGTGTCTGCCGTACTGTTCACTCCGATGGAAAGATAAGCGATGTCAGGCTTCACCTGAATCTCACCTGTACCCACAACATTAATCACGTTTTGCTGTACCCCCTGTACCTCAGCAGCATAGGCATAGTTACTAGGTGCCACCCACGCAGTACCTCCAACAAGCAATGTACCAGCAACCATCACCGCGCCCAGCGGTTTCATCCATAATTTACCCATCATGTTAGCCTCCTTAAGTTTTAACATCTCATACTCAAATCGATTTGATACCTAACAGACGGGCTTAATTCCATAATGTTGCACTTGACAGTCCTAAAACGCAAAAAAGCCCCTTTCGGGACTTCTTCATTGGATTCAAATCATATCTTATTGGTTCTCAAGCTCTTCCTTGCTTACCAGACTAACTAAAGCGTTTACAGCCTGTTCGGCGTCCGCGCCCTCTGCACTAATCTGGATTTCCGTACCAGTACTGATTGCAAGGCTCATGATCCCCATGATACTTTTTGCATTTACTTTTTTGTCGTCCTTCTCGACGAACACTTCAGATGAGTACTTATTCGCTTCTTGAACGAACAGTGCCGCAGGTCTGGCATGGAGACCCGTTTTCAAACGGACAACTACCGGGTGCTTTGTCATGGAAACTTACCCCCTATTATGAAATCTAGACATTAAATACACAATTATATTTATAACATTATACCATATAACCAGAGCAGGACACTAGAAGAAAAAACTCAGGGTGATTGGATGTCATTATTATGACCCATTTTAGCCTTTTTACATCGCTTCATTTCACCTGAGCAGATCTCCAAGATCCTTAAGGCTGACTTCAAGCTGACCTTTTGAAGAAAACGAAAGCAATCAGCTTTGCCAGGCTGCCCTACCCTTATTTTAACCGTAACGCTCGGTACGAACCTTCTCTGCCAGCTCATCAATCTTGCGAAGCCGGTGATTCACCCCGGACTTACTTACTGTACCCTTAAGCAGTTCGCCTACTTCCTTCAAGTTGATATCCGGATGGGCGAGCCTCACTTCAGCCACTTCACGAAGCTTTTCGGGCAACGACTCCAGACCAACTTCTTTTTGCAACAGTCTGATGTTATCGATCTGTCTGACTGCCGCTCCAATCGTTTTGTTCAGATTCGCCGTCTCACAATTGACGATTCGGTTGACGGAATTACGCATATCTCGCATGATACGCACATCCTCGAACTTGAAAAGGGCCTGATGTGCACCAATGATACTGAGCAGCTCAATGATTTTCTCGCCTTCCTTAATGTATAGGATGAATCCTTTTTTGCGTTCTATACAACGGGCATTGAGATGAAATTCATTCGCCAGGTCCACCAGGGCCTGACAGTGCTCCTCATACATGGACGCAATCTCCAGGTGGTAGGATGAACCTTCGGGATTGTTGACTGAGCCACCTGCCATAAATGCGCCTCGAAGATAAGCACGTTTACAGCAGTTATTATTGAACAGCTCTCCACTAATCCCGGGAGTAAACAGAAATCCTTCGGATACAATGTACAGATCTTTTAAAATCTCTTGTACCATAGTTGGAATCCGAACAATATATACATTGTTCTTTTTCAGCCGCATTTTTTTGCGGACAAGCAATTCCGTATGCACTTGAAAATGCTTTTTAAGCAGAGAGTATGCCCGTCTTGCAATGGCGGCATTCTCCGTCGAAATATCCAAGATGACTTTTTTATTCGATAACTGCACCGCACCAAGCATACGGATGAGGGCTGAAAGTTCCGCCTTTTCGCAGCACGGTTCGCTTTCAATCATCGTTAGTTCTTTTTTGGTCTGTGCTGCAAACGACATGGGACTTCACCTCTTCCGTAACATCCAATTTTGTACAAGTTGGTAGATGTGATGGCTCAGTTTGTCGGCATCATGACGCAGATAGGTTCGGAATAGGACCAATGTATCCGCAACGACTTGATAGCCGGCACTCTTCAGCACATTCATATCCAGTACAACCGGTTTAGCTCCTTTTTCCGCATACTTATTCTGCACCTGCAGCGGAATATCACCATTATTTACAATAACATAGTCGAAAATTTGATGTCCTACATGTTCATGTACCGCCTTGAGGTGGTCACTCACCGTGTAATTATCCGTCTCTCCTGGCTGTGTCATCACATTACAAATAAACATTTTCACTGCGTCCGCCTCAACGACAGCTTCAGCCAGCTTAGGTACAAGCAGATTGGGCAAAATACTCGTGTAGAGACTACCAGGCCCAATCAGGATGGCGTCTGCCTGACGAATAGCCTCAACAGCCTCTGGCAACGGCTCCACGTGATCCGGTTCAAGGAAAACACGTTTGATCCGTAAGCCAGCTTCAGGGATCTTGGACTCGCCCGTAACAATCGAGCCATCCTCCATCTCTGCATGCAGTATAACGGCCTGCCCGGCTGCGGGCAATACCTCACCCCGAACGGCAAACACGCGGCTAAGTTCCCGCACAGCGGTCACAAAGTCGCCCGATATATCCGTCATTGCAGCCAAAATTAAGTTACCCAGGCTGTGGCCTGCAAGCCCCGCGCCTGTATTGAAGCGATAATTCAGCATATCCGACAACAACGGTTCTACATCTGCTAGCGCCGTGAGTACGTTACGAATGTCGCCCGGAGGCGGCATTTGCAGCTCATTACGCAGGATGCCCGAACTTCCTCCGTCATCCGCCACCGTCACGATGGCCGTGATGTCCAGCGGCTTTTCCTTCAAACCGCGCAGCATCACGGATAATCCGGTTCCGCCGCCCATGACTACAATTCTCGGACGTTCTCTTCGTGGTCCGGCTTCTTTCATCCCTTCACCCTCTTCAATGACGGTCCCGGTCGGCGTCGCGATGGCTCACGGTGACAGCCTCAGTTTCGCTGCTTCCCAACATTTTGCCCAAATATTCCGATATTGCTACCGAACGATGCTTGCCTCCGGTACAGCCGATTCCAATAATAACCTGGCTTTTGCCTTCCTTCCGGTATTGCGGAATCAGAAAATGCAGCATATCCAGCAGCTTGGTCAGAAACGCTTGCGTCTCCGGCCATTTCATAACATATTCGTATACATCACTATTCTGTCCCGTATTCGGACGTAAATGCTCAATATAATGCGGATTTGGCAAGAAACGAACGTCAAACACCAGATCCGCATCGATTGGAATACCGTATTTGAACCCAAACGACGTAATATTTACCGACAGCATATGGCTTTCCAGATGAGAAAAGCGGGATATGATACGCTCTTTCAATTGAGCAGGCTTCATCGTACTGGTATTCAGTACCTGAGTGGCGGAGTTTTTGAGCTCCTCCAGCATCTTACGTTCCAGCCGGATGCCATCAAGCGGCATACCCTCAGGAGCCAGCGGATGTCTGCGCCTGCTCTCCTTATAGCGCTGGACTAATACAGAGTCTGTCGCGTCCAGGAATAATATTTCACAATGAATGGTAAAATGATCTTTAATATAGTTCAGTGACTCGGACAAAGCCGTAAAGAACTCACGACCGCGCAGGTCGATAACCAATGCGACCTTGCCAATTTTGCCGTTCGATTGCTCAATCAACTCCGCGAATTTCGGAATCAATACCGGTGGAAGATTATCCACACAGAAGAAACCAAGATCCTCCAGGCTTTGTACTGCAATCGTCTTGCCTGCTCCGGACATGCCCGTAATGATAATGAGCGTGGCGCCTGTGCCCGGTGAAACTTCACCTTCAAGCATAAATGTCCCCTCCTTATCATATTGCTGTCGGATTATACTGTTACGAGGTTACTAGGAACGCAGGAGAAGACCAGCCGCGCCAACAATACCTGCATTGTTGCCAAGCGTTGCTTCAAGGATTTTAACCCCTTCTTGCAGCGGTTCAGGTGTCAGTTTCGCAAATACAGTGCGTACTTCATCAAACAAAATATTACCCGCTTTGGATACACCGCCACCGATAATGAACATCTCAGGGTTAATCACAGCCGCTACAGCCGCCATCGATTTACCCAGATAGAACGCTGCACGATTGACGATACGAAGCGCAACTTCATCGCCCGCCTTGGCTGCATCAAATACTTCCTTGGCTGCAATCTTGTCCACGAGTGCCAGTGATGTATGGTCTCCACGCTCTACAGCGTCTTTGGCCATACGAATAATTCCGGTTGCTGAAGATACAGTTTCCACGCATCCCATTTTGCCACATCCGCACTGAATCGCTTCCAGATCAGGAACAACACTGACATGACCAAGCTCACCAGCCATACCGGAGAAACCTTGATAGATCTTGCCGTTCAAGATCAGTCCGCCACCAACGCCTGTACCAAGCGTATAGCATACACAGTTGTCCACTCCCTTGCCGGCACCTGCCCAGGCTTCACCCAGTGCAGCCACGTTTGCATCGTTATCTATTTTGACTGGCTTGCCCAGA
This sequence comes from Paenibacillus sp. OK076, assembly GCF_900110055.1. NCBI lineage: Bacteria > Bacillati > Bacillota > Bacilli > Caryophanales > Paenibacillaceae > Paenibacillus > Paenibacillus sp. OK076. The sequence continues at coordinate 30,374 of NZ_FOCH01000008.1, read as the reverse complement.
CGTTCTTCCAAAATCGAACGAATGGCTACATTCCGAAATCCAATGTTAGGGGCAAGAACGATAATTCCCTCGCGTACATTGGTGAACCCAGCCACTCCTGCTCCCACACCTTCAAGCTGTTCCCAGCTGTAAGGCGATTCGGCAACGATATGACGGACATACTTTTCGATGTTGGCAATGACCGTGTCAACGCCCTTATCCACTTCAGTCGGTCCTTCATACGTATGCATAAGCTGACCGTGTTCATCACATATACCGACCTTGATTGCTGTTCCGCCGAGATCGACCCCAACGTAGATTTTCTCAGACATGCTACAAGCCACCTTTATCTATCTATAATAGTTTAATCCTACGTACCAACTATAATTGAAGGATACGCCTGGGTCAAGACGATAAGACCTTTGCTGTGATTAGCTTCCCCGCTATTGTGAACAACATCACAGGCTATTTTTGAATACGTATACAACCTCATTTGTCTCTATCAAAAACGCAAGCTTCTTTCCTTCCTCCATAGAGGAGGAAGCCTCAACTCATGATATTGCATATCCACTCGTTCCATGCGTAAAAGATGACAATTGTCATCTGAATTTCATGACAATCCTTACTAATCACGTCTAGGGCAGTTCGGTAAGATGGAAATATCTTATAGAACAGAACAAGGACGTGATTCAAGATGAGCTCACCCGTAGTACAGTTGTTGCAACCCTTAGCCCTAACGACGCAAAAAAACGCCTTCCCATAACAGGAGGCGTTTCTCTAATTTTATGAACATTACCTAACCTAGCCTTCAGCAGTTATTCAGCTACTGGTCACAGTTTCGTTTCTACACGTACGGGTTCTTCCGTTTTTTCCATCTTGTTGACGTCCAGAATATCGAGCAGGAAGACAAAGATCGGAATACCGATGATAAGCCCCCAGATCCCCAGGAAATGTTGAGACAGAATCAGTACGATAAACGTGTAAAACATCGGCAATTTGGTTTTGTGCGCCATCAGCTTCGGATTCAGGAAGTACGTCTCCAACGCATGAATAATGATGATCATAATGACCACGATCACGCTGAGCTGCAACCCACCCAGTTGATAGCCGATTAGACACAGCGGAATCAGTGAGATGATAACCCCCGCAACGGGTACCAGACTCAGCATGAATACCAGAATGGTCAAGGCGAACAAGTACGGGAAGCCGAGTATCCATAATCCCAAAATCGTCAAAGCTGTATTGAACACCGCAATCAACAACTGTGCCTCGATTACTTTACCAAAGGAAGATACAAATTTATCTCCAAGGTACGCCACTTCATTATAGAACCAGCCGATCTTGCTTGTTTTGAACTTGGAGGTAAACTTGGAAATCTCCCGCTTCTGCAACAAGAAGAAAAGGCTCAGGATGATGACCAGTAGAATGAACTCCAACCATTTACTTAACGCAAAAATATACTTCAATGCATCGTTGGTATAGTTTTTGATATCGAACGATTGAAGATAACCTGCAATTTTGGAAGCAAAATTATCCCCGTCAGCAGTATCAAGAAATTTCATGATCTCATTCGTTAACTGAACAACCTGATCCACAATTCGTGGTGAATACCTGGAGATGCCCAGTACTATGGCTGCAATAACGATAAGGTAGAGCAGAATGACTACAACTTTATAGTTAATCGGAAATAAACGATTCAACTTCTCTGTGATAAAATGCTGCAGCCTGTTCATGACATACGTCACCAGGAATAACAGCAAAATCATGTGCAGCATACTCCCCATGCTGAAAAGCACCAAACAAAACAACAGCAGGATCAAAAATCGCCGCACTGTTGCATTCTGTAACCAATCTTTTATCATTTCCCCCAAAGTCTTCACCTCACAGCTAATATGCCCATTATGTATACGATCTCATGCCCACTTTGGTTTCAAAAAAAGAGAAGCCTTCCGGCTTCTCACATCATGAGACTTCCCGTTGTCTCTTATCCTTAATTTATGCCAAAACATACCCTTTTCATGCTTACTTATCCAGTGTTTCGCTCCAGTCATGCACAATACTGCCTTCAAGGAATTTCTCGCAGTCCATTGCGGCCATACATCCTGAACCTGCTGCTGTAATGGCTTGACGATACTTCGTATCCTGAACGTCACCACAGGCGAATACACCTGGAATGTTGGTCTCGGTTGTACCCGGTTTAACGACAACATAACCGTGCTCATCCAAAGTAATCTGGTTGCCCAGGAACCCCGTATTCGGTGTGTGTCCAATGGCAATGAATACCCCATCCGCCTGAAGCAACTCTTCCTGTCCGGTCTCGTTATTGCGGACCTTAAGTCCTTTGACGCCAAGAGCCTCAGGCACAACTTCGAGCGGTGTACGGTTCAAGGCCCATTTCACCTTCTCGTTGCTGCGAGCTCGATCCTGCATAATTTTCGATGCACGTAATTCGTCCCGGCGGTGAACCAAGGTAACGTCTGTTGCAAAACGGGTCAGGAAGCTGGCTTCCTCCATCGCGGAGTCTCCACCGCCAACAACGACGATCTTTTTACCACGGAAAAAGAATCCGTCACAGGTGGCACATGTACTTACTCCACGTCCCACATTTTCCTGCTCTCCCGGAATGCCGAGATAACGGGCCGAAGCACCGGTAGAGATAATGATCGATTCGGCTTCCAGTTCACCGATGCCTCCAACTTTAACCTTGAAGGGCGGTTTGCTGAAATCCACTTCTTCCACCCAGCCATTTTTGAACTCAGCTCCAAAACGCTCCGCTTGCTTGCGCATATTGTCCATCAGTTCCGGACCCATAATACCTTGCGGAAAACCAGGGAAATTCTCAACTTCCGTTGTCGTCGTCAATTGACCACCCGGCTGTAGACCTTCGATTACCAGTGGGTTTAGATTAGCACGAGCCAGATATATCGCTGCTGTCAGACCCGCAGGTCCGGTACCGATCACAATCGTTCTGTATTTAGACATATAGATACAGCCTCCTTAATAAGGTTGAGAGTGTGTTGAGTGGCGATTAACTTGCTATGATGATATCCTACAGGCATGTCGAGACCTATCGTTAAGTTTACCCGTTTTCCAGGCCTATGTATCCTTCACGCAATGAAGTCTATCCCCAAGCGAGAAATTTCAAGGAACATTTACTGGACCGGTGGGTTGGAATTGCACACTTTATTGATTTGCCGTGCATATTTGCTGACTGTGGCAGCTGATATGCCATACCGGTCGGCTATGCTTTGGTAGGTCACTGGACGACTGTGAATTTTCGCAGCCAGATATTCCAGTCCCGCAGCCAAGCCTTCAATTTGCTTCGCGCCAGGCACCTCCGGGTGTACGCGAGATACATAGTCGGTCCACAGCCGCTCCATTTCTTGCTGCAATTCGGCTTTGGCTTCAGACATCTGTAACGCCCGGTCCACGACCGCCTGCCAATGCGGCGAAGGTTTCATTTCCGATTGTTCCGTCATCGACTCCATCTTCGGAATGGTGCGATTGCTCGATGCAGTTAGCGGCCGCAGAACAGAAGATTCATCCTGCTCAGCTCCTTCTGCATCCAGACCGTTTAATACGGAACGAGCGGCTTCCACCAGATCCTGATCTTCACCAGGTTCCTGGATGAAGGATTGCAGTGCCTGCTGCACCTCATAATCACCGATCATACCAAGAGCATGAATGACCTGGAGCTTGGTTGCCCGATCCCCATGTCGCAACGCCCAGAAGAAAGAGGAACGGATCAAGGGATCATTTTTCATCTCCTCAGGTATGCCGTTGCCATAGTTCTCCCATTGTCTGAATTGCTCGTCAAATGGCAGATGATAGTGATAGCTTAGTTTCTCCGGATCTTTCTCTCCCTGTCTCACAGCCTCAAGACCCGACAGATAGTACCGGGATACTTCCGAACCTGGGTCCAGCTTGCCCACATGGCGCCACAGACGTTCAGCGGAATCGTAACGTTCGGTATTATAAGCGGCGACTGCCGCATAATGTGCAAGAGCCGGATCAGCAGCGGTCTCTTCATCCTTCAACAGGCGACGGAAATGTACATAAGCCGTATCATGTTGTCCCAGGATACCCATCGTGGTAGCCAGTTTGTAGACCTGTTCGTGCTGGAAAGGCACGATAACACGCAATTTTTTGATCAGAAGCAGCACTTGGTCGACTCGATTCTCGTTCTGGTGAAAGATCGCCAGATTACACAGTGCATGCAAATTACCTGGCTCCTGCTCCAGTACCTCGGCAATCGTCTCTTTCGCTTTGGGAAACAGCCCCATATAATAATAGGCAAGCGCCAAATTGTTGCGAGCAGCCAAATAATCAGGATAATCAGGTGACATACCTTCCAGCAGCTCAGCCGCCTGTGCAAACTTCCCTTGTTCCAACAATTCTCGCGCCTGATCGTGTTCAACGACACCCTTACGTGATTTGATCCGGTTCAGTTTGGCTGGTCGATCCAGCTCGTAGTACAGAAGCTCCATCATCTCTTCGGCTTCCGTCATAAACTGCCCCTGGGTATCCTCCTCCAAATACGTAACAAGCGCTTGCTCAGCTTCTTCAAACCGATCCATATTCGCATAATTGTTCGCCATGTAGAAATAACATTCCGTCATGGACGGATCTACCACGTCGAGCACATGTGCAAGAACGGCATTGGAAGCCTCGTAATCCCCCTTCTCTGATAATATACCCGCCATATTACAATGATTCACCGGATTTTCCGGTTCATATTCAACAGCTTTACGAAAATATTTTAATGCCTTGTCGACGTGATTACGGTCCAGCGAGCGGACAGCTCTCTCAAAAAAGAAAGAAGCATCCAAGTGAATCGGTATTACATTGGCAAGGTGTCCCTCAGCCCGCAGTAGCTTGCCCTTCATCTTCCAAGGCACCTCCTCTTTGCTTTCATTCATACTCTCCAGTATACCACATCTTAAGGCCCACTTCTCAATATGTAGTTTCATGTCGTTTATGCCAAAAATGCGCAAAAAAGATGACACCCCCTCATCCCTTTCGAATGAAATGTCATCTTTTGCTTCTTGTACTCTTTCCTATAAAGAGATTCACAGAATTAAAGCTTCAAGGCCATGGATGGCGAAAGAGAGATATTAACCGTCTTGTGAAAAGGCGTCATAAAGTTAACCAGCACAACCTTACACTTATCAGGCAACCTCGCCTCACGTACGGTTGCCGCCAAATGTCCTACCTCTCCACCAGTCAGCTCAATCCAGTCATCTCCACAGGAATAACGCAATGTGCCGCTCTTCCACAGATAATGGCCTTCATCCGTCTCAAGCAATTCCCCATGGGAAAGCTCGCCCTCGCTTCCGAACACGAAAGACAGCTGCACCATAATCTGTTCCGGCTGCTCTCCTGCCAGTTTCAGTGTCCAGCCATTTTCCGTTCGTAGTACTTCCGTCTGTACATGGAATGTCTGCTCATGGGTGAGCGATCGACTCTGATGAGGCAATAAATACCACGGACTGATGGCTGTTCTCGCCGTTTCAGGCAGTTGGCTATCCGGGATCGGACCGTAATAGCCTTTCTTCTGTTCGCCCGTCAGACAGTAACCTGCTGGCAATCGGGACATGTGCTGCATCGGCACATATCCTGGATTGAAATAGGAGGCCAACTGAACGGCCAGCAGACGTACGGCACCATGACGAAGGGCAAAGAAGGAAGGCACCTCCGTCATTACAGTCGCACTTGTATTACCGGTACGAATTCGTGCTACAGGTGCGCCGAAGTCCGTATGCAACCGGCTGTGCGAGATGTGTCCATGATGACCTGCCGAATCCACTCGCTGTAAATAGTCCTCCCGCACAAATCGTTCATTCAGTATGATCTCGTACCGCTCAGGCAGCTGATCGCGTGCTTTACGTGCCTGCTGAAGCTCCGGCTCCAGCAGCAGTCGGACGAGCGCATTGACCGAGCAGACGCCGGGATCTGTTAACATTTCTCCCGCCCAATCGGCCATGCCGGCAAAGATCGGATCACCGTCTAACCGGGCCATAATGGCATACGGCAAGTAATACGGTGATAAATCATGCACGCTCCCCAGATCCTGGCGACCTGAGTAATCCGTAACCACCTCACCTGTTGGATGTACAAGATACACCATCATACGAAGATTGAGTCTCACCGGGTCCAGCAATTCGGGACGGTTCAACAGGCGTGCCGCATGAATCAGCATGATGTCGCTAACCGCGCTGTAGATTCCGTTGCTTCGTTCAGTCCACTCCCCATCAGGCGTAATATCCATACCTTCAGCCAGCCATTGCTCTGCACGCTGCACAGCTTCCTCCAGGTCAAACAATTGATGCAGGAAACCGAGCGCCGCGCATAGCACCCAGCGATGATTCGGCGTATGACAGCCTCCAGTCACCAAGACCGGAACAGTACGTTCCAGAAACAGGCGCATATTATCCAGCACAGATTGCAGTGGCTCCCAATCCTGCTGCTGAAGAAGCTGATATAACTGGGCATATCCCACGACGAGAAATGCAGTATCCGGCGGAGAATGGGAATTGGTCCAACCGGGGGAGATTGAGCCGTCTCCATGCTGATTACGAAGTACGTACTCCGAGGCAAGCTGCAGACGATTTAACAGATCTTCATCCCGGTAAAAGATCGAATCCGGATTTGCGATTGCCGCTCCCCAGTAACACATATCCGTAGGTGTTCCGGTCGTGTGGTTAACCCAGGCAATACCTGTAGAGGGATCAATCGTTCCTCCATAATAACGGCTATCCGGGTCAAGCACCTGCCGGGATATACCTCTTTGCACCGCTTTGTCATTGCTGTCCACCAGTTGCCTGTACATGTGTATTCCCTCCAAACGAATGCATTTGCCGTGTGCCACGATCTGCGGTTTCCCTTCCTGATTCGGCCGGAATACAAGCAGATCCTTTAACATGGCAGTTCATCTTGCCGACAGTAAATACAGGTTTCTTATCGTAGATAGTCGCCATAAAATTTTCGATCTGTTGACTCCCTAATCACGTAAGCCCTATGCCCCTTACGTCAACCCTTGACCGCCCCAAGCATGGCACCGCTAACAAAATATTTTTGCAGCCATGGGTAGACAAGCAGGATCGGTACGGTTGCGAAGATAACAGTGGCAGCCTTGAGACTTTCCGGAGTTAAAGGTGTACGGTTCGCCCCCTCCATCTGTGTAAGCTCGCTAACCATGTTATTCTGTACCATTTGGAAGAGCTTCAGCTGTAGTGGGTACAGCTTCGGATCATTGATGTACATCAGGGAGTCCTGAAAGCCATTCCAGCGTCCAACTGCATAGAAAAGAGCCAAAGTAGCCAGCACAGGCATGGATAAGGGCAAGATGATTTTAAAGAGCGTATGAATATGTGAGCTACCATCAATCTCTGCCGATTCCTCCAGACTTTCCGGTATACCCCTGAAGAACGATATCAGGATAATCAGGTTAAACGGACTTACGAGACCCGGCAGAATCAGTGCCCAAACCGAATTGAGCAAGTGCAGGTCACGAATGAGCAAGTACTCGGGAATGATCCCGCCGCTGAAAAACATCGTAATGATGATCACATACATGAAGAGCTTGCGACCTTTCAATTTTTTCTTGGTCAACGGATAAGCCGCAGCGAGCGTGAATAGCATACACAGCACTGTAGTGGCGATCGTAAGAACAGTTGTATAACCCAGTGAATAGATCATCGACTGATCAGAGAACACCTGAATATACGCATCCCAATTGAACTCTTTGGGGAATATGGTCACTTCACCTGATGTAATTGCCCGGTTTGAGCTGAACGATATCGCAATCGTGTGCAGAAATGGAGCCAGACAGAATATAACAAACAGGGTGATAAAGGAGATATTAACGATATCAAAAATCCGGTTCGAGGTGCGTTCACTCATCTGCGCACAACTCCTTTACTGATGGTCTATACAAATAAGCCGATTGGCGTATCTTTCATTCTTTAAATATCTACAAAATACCTTCACCGGTTGCCTTCTTCGAAATATAATTGGAGCCGAGTACGAAGATCAGTCCCACAACGGCCTGGAACAATCCAACAACGGTTGCGAGCGTGTACTGTCCTGATTCAAGACCAACCCTGTATACAAAGGTACTAAGTACATCCGAATATTCACGAACGGCCGTGTTACCGATAATATAAGGACGATCAAAACCGATGCTGACCATATGTCCGAGATTAAGAATAAGCAAGGTGACAATAGTTGGTTTGATACTTGGCAGCGTAATATGCCAGATTCTCTTCAGCCGCGTTGCGCCATCAATCTCCGCCGCCTCAAACAATTCCCTGTTCACGCCGGTTAATGCGGCCAGATATAAAATGGTTCCCCACCCTGCACTTTGCCAGACACCTGTGAACAGATACGTAACAAGCCAAGGATTTTTCTCTGTCAAAAATGGGATCGGATTTAACCCTATGCTCTCCAGTACTCCGTTAACCATACCGGATTGATTGCCGAACAATTGGTATACAATCCCCCCGATGATGACCCACGAGATAAAGTGAGGAATGTACAGAATCGTCTGCGATATTTTTTTGAACCACTTAAATCGAACTTCATAGAGCATAATGGCGAGTATGATTGGAGCAGGGAACGAAACGATCAGATCAAGAAAATTCAGCATAAAGGTATTGCGTAATGTGGTGTAGAAGTCTCGCATCCCAAATACCTCACGAAACGCATCGAAACCGATCCACTCACTGCCGCTGATACCCTGAAACAGGTTGAAGTCTTTAAAGGCGATCTGCACACCGTACATCGGTCCATAACGAAAAATCAAAAAGTAAATGAGGGGCAAGGAAATCAGTGCGTACAATTGCCAATACCTTTTCAAGTATGTGAAGGTCATGTCGGTTTCCTCCTATCAACAAAGAAACGGCAGTGCCGCCAAGCCGGCGGCACAGGTTTCTTTCAAAGTTAAGCAGTCGTATGGGTTATCTGTCTCAAATCATGAAAGAATAAGATGGTTTAATTTGCAGTGAGTTACTTTAAGGCTTCTTCAAGCTCTTTCTTCAGCTCTGTGCCGCCCAGGGACATAAAATCATTCATTTCCCGTTCATATACCGCGTCGAATTCTTCAGGCTTCGCCATCGCGGTTTTAACAATGATGACGTTCAGCTTGTCTTTGAGCGCTGTACTGTACTTCATCTCCGCCTCAATCGGTTTGTCAAAGATGATAGGTCCTACCGTGTCCGTGTTGGCGATATCAATCGATTGTTTTAACAAATCCTGGTTGTTTTGCGGAAAGCCCAGAATCCATGCTTTTTCATTCGTTGCCTGATCGCCAATATTTTTACCGTTCGAGATAATCGCTGTATCCCCTGCGTTGAACAAACGATCCTTCGCTTCCTGGGAAGCATCTTCCTTCACAACCGGAATGCCATCTACCAGATCATAGTTCTCCCCTTCCACACCGCTGTAGATATCGATCAGGTTGTTGCCGGAGGCCATCCAGTCCAAATATTTAATGGCTTCCACAGAACGTTTGCTGCTCTTCGGAATCATAATATACATGCCGTTTGTTCCGTAGCGGGACTTGATGTGTTTGTTATCTGCATTCGGATTCGTGTATACATCAACCGGCAGTACTTCGCTGCCGTCCACATTTTTGCGCAAATTATCCAGTGTACCGTCTCCGTAGAACATGGCATCGACATCTTCAGACCAATAACCTACGTTGCCATTCTGTATGTCCTTACCTAACTGTGTTTTATCTTCATCCAAACTGAAGTCTTTGCTGATCAGTCCTTCATTGTAGAGCTTGTTCAGGAATTTCATCGAATCTTTGAATCCTTCATGCAAAGGCAATTCATAACGTTGACCATAAGTCAGATCTCCACTTACCGGCTTGATAAACGAATAAATCAGTGTCTCGAACTGAGCCGGTGCAAGTGCCATACCCATTGGGATGTTTTTGCTGCCAAGTCCGCCAGGATCCTTCTCTTTAAAGGCTTTTAAAGTGGTATAAAGTTCATCTGTGGTTTTTGGCACCGGCAATCCCAGCTTATCAAGCCAATCCTGACGAATATAAGAGCTATATCTACCTGTAATTGCACGTTTACCCGGTACGGCGAACTGTTGCCCTTCCACTTGCCCGAATTTCAATGTATCTTCACCCAGGAACTTCTTCAGGTTTGGTCCATACTGATCAATCAGTTCACCAACATCCGTCAGTCCGCCCTGCTGGGCATAGCGGTAAAACACGCTGGAGTCATAGACAAAGACAATATCGGGGACATCTGTATTGCTCGCCATCAGGACATTCAGTTTGGTGACTTCCTCTGAACGCTGAACGGGTACAAACTGCACATCAATGTTATTGGGGTCGCCGAACTTCTCCTGAATCATTTTAGATAGATAGTTGTTCGTGATGGTGTACGGCGAAGGGCTGTTACCACGATCGAATATCTCCACCTTTAAGGTAACGCGCTCACCACTGCCTGATGTGCCACCTTCTGCTGATTCTTGATCTGATGCAGACGAGCACCCCGCAAGCAGTGAAACGCCCATTACCATCGTAAGCGCCAGACCCATCCATTTCTTGAGACTCCCTTTGGTTGCTTTTCTTGTCATTTTGTCATCCCCTTTGGCTATGCGTGAATGTTTAAAGCTTGCCCAGAGTATTCCACATCTTTGCGCACCCTTGCAATAAACTCGTTTCGTAAACGCTTACATATGGATAATAGTTTATCTCCTGTGACGATTTTCGCAGACTGACTATATTCTTCGCTACTCTGTTAATGCCCGCGGTGCCTGCAGTCGTCGTCACTCAAGCGCTCCCCCTCTCCGGTTCAACTGTAATCAGATACAATAAACCATTTTCATATACTGCCTATATTCGTAAAAGGGCCTAAAATGGGCCTAAACCAGGGGGTTCTTGCATAAGCACAGGCCTCCAGCCGGAATTTGAGGTTATACCCACAGCAAAAAGGTGGACTTCTACACGTCTTCTCCTGAGAGAAGTCCGTATGAATTCCACCCCTATTGCTTGCCATATTGTAATCGCATATTAAGTCTGTGCTTACGACTCGGGATCGTGATGTTCACGTTTCATACGGCGATAGTCTCCTGGTGTAATACCCTCAACCCGTTTGAATACACGTCCCAAGGTAATTCCATTGGCATACCCCACCTTCAAGGCAATGTCCTGTATGGAAAGATCCGTACTCCGCAGAAGACGCTCCGTTTCCTTCATCCGCAATTCGGTAAGGAAGTCTACAAACTTCATATTGAACTCTGTCTTGAACAAATAACTCGCATGTTTGCCGGTAATCTGGAATCGATCGCTCAGATGCTTCAGTGAAAGATCAGGATTCGCAAACTGTTCTTCGATATAGTTTTTCATTTCATTGACCATCGCTTTATAGCTCTTGGTTTCAGTTACAGACACATAAGTTCTGAACAGGTCCGTCAGGTCATCAAAAAGAATGTCTTTGACACCCTCAAGTGTCTCCGCTTCTTTCATCAGCATCAACCACTTGTTTATGTTTTCCTCCGATAATTTCTCCTGCAGCTGTTCAGACATGACCGCTACTTCCCGGCTGAGCATCTGTAGCATCGCCTGAATCAAGGAGTGAATCTCATCATCTGGCAGCTTATCGCGTTCAAAAGCAGCGAAGATCTCCTCCAGCTGATCACGCCATTGACTGCTCGACATCCGAAACCTTTTAACAAAATCAGCGATCATTTGCAAATACGTATAGGTATCAAGCAGCTGCTGCTGGGTATCTCCATACCCGGCCAGAGCCACATCACCGTCCCTCAGCAATCTGCGGTGCATCACAGTCTCAGCCGCCGCGTATGATTCACGAATGGCCTTGATGCCCTCTGCAATCGGTCCGATTCCGAAACTCAATGATATACGCAGATTCTGCTCAACCCAGGATCGGCATTCCTCCGCAACTAAGCGAATCTGATCAGTCATATCCGGGCTGCCGTCTGTGGACAGGAAAAGGATTGCAATCTGATCCGAGCTGACCCATTCCGTCCAGCATTGCATGCCCGCATTGCGTGAGAGCTCCTGCAGCACATTCATTAACGCAAATTTGAGCGTATTCTGCTCACCTCTCGTAAAGCGTTCCTGGAATCCCTTCTCGTATCGGTTGATTTCACCAACCACAACGGCGAAGCATGACGAAGTATCCACACCAGTTAACGGGGAAAGGTCTTTTAGTCGCTCTACTGCATGATCCAAATTCTCTCCATTCAGTAGATCGTTAAAAAGTTTGCTGCGTTGCAGAAGCACATTTTCCCTGCTTTTTTTGTCCGAATCCATCATGTGGTTGATCAGGTTCTCCAACACGCCATCAATCAATTTCATCTCATCGGTCCGAGATCCGGATTGTTCCAGCACCCGAATCTGATGGGCCTCAATCCGATTCATGATAATCTGAATGGGTTTATAGTTGCGGCGAGTGATGTAGATAATATAGACGATTGCACAAATGACGGTAACAACCGCAATAATCACCCATACATAGGAAACCACCGAGACCCAACCATATAAGTTCCCCTTCTTGATCCCACTGGAGATCGTCCAACCCAATCTTTCCAGCGAAAGGGTGTTCAGCTCTTGTCCTTCTAAAGCACCTTCACGATCTGAATGCGCATCGTAAACAACCTGACCGTCACGGTCAAGAATACTCATGAAAGAAAGCTGTCCATTAACCATACTATCAATGCTCTGCTCGATGCTGCTCATCTTGATATTAATGACAAGCACCCCATCGGAGCCGAATGGCAAGGGCATGTCCTTATTCACCGTCAACACCCGAATAGGCGTACGCTGATTAACTCCTGCATCGTATTCCCTTACAGGCTGCCAGCCTGAAGTAAGGGAACCGGACTCGATCCGGTCGATCCACGCCTTGTCTGAAAAGCTGTCTACATCCTTGGAGCCGCTCGAGGTTAAAACGCTTTCATTTTTCTTGTCATACAAATAAATCGATTGGATCCAAGGGTTGGAACTCGTCAGCTCACGCAAGCTTTGTGCAATGCTATACACGGTCTCTTTGCCTACCTGGTTCTGGCTATTAAAATAATACTTATAGGCCTGCTCACTCTGCACCGCTTCCATCACCGACAGCTCAATATCCCGGATCGTCCGGTCCAGACTGTCCACCAAATAGCTGGAGGAGATACGGTCTGCTTTCCTTGTTTCTTCCCTGGAGATGTCATTAATGAAAACAAAAGCGATAAAAATGAGTACGGTCATGGTAAGAAAGAAAATAGGAAAATAAGAAAACAGTAAACGATAATACCAAGTCCGGGACAATAGACCCCACTCCTCACTCCACGACACCGCTGTATAGTAGCCGTGGTTCTACTGTTCTTCACATCAGTTACATCTCTGGGATTGGAATCCCCATACACGCAGCTACTAAATCAATTTTAAGTTATTATAGCACAAGCCTCCAGGTAGCAAGACAGGAATCGATTTTCTCCTTCTCCTTAACTCCTCGCATTTCTACCCTAATCCATTATCATAAAAAAACAAAAACCGTGCTGAGCAGCAAACTACTCAAACACGGTACCGTAAACCTGGATTCGCGCAAGTCTGTACAGTATGATTAAATCCCTGAATCCTTGAACAACGTCGCCATAGACCCGCCATCCACAATAATGCGTATAGCACGAGCAAGCATTGGAGCTACAGGCAACACTTTGAAGCATTCGGGATGATCATCCGGCAGTGCGATGGAGTCTGTAACCACCACCTCGGCTATAGACGGGTGGTTGAGCTTACTTAGCGCTCCGTCCGAGAATAGACCATGTGTTGCGCATACATATACGTTTTTGGAGCCTCGCTCCTTCAACCCTTCAACAACATTGAGAATTGTCGTTCCGGTATCGATCAGATCCTCAATAATAATCGGGGTCCGACCCTCAACATCCCCAATAACGTGTGTGATGATGGATTCGTTGTGGCTTGGACGCTTTTTGATCATAATGGCAAAAGGAGAATCCAGACGATTCGCCAGTTTCTCCGCCATGGATGCTCGTCCCGCATCAGGGGAGACAACCACCGGATTTTCAATCCCTTTACTCAGCAAATAATCACTAATAAGGTCCAATGATGTCATGTGGTCGACTGGAATATTGAAGAATCCCTGAATTGCTGCTGCATGCAGATCAATGGTTACTACCCGGTTCGCTCCGGCCGTAGTTAACACATCCGCAACCATCTTGGCCGAAATCGGCTCACGCGGAGCAGACTTGCGTTCCTGACGGGCATATCCGTAGTAAGGAACAATAATATTTACCGTACGGGCAGAAGCCCTTTTGGCTGCATCAATCATGACGAGCAGTTCAACGAACAACTCATTGATTGGATGAGATAATGATTGAACCAGAAACACATCACAGTTGCGGATCGTCTCTTCGTAGTGAACGTATATTTCTCCGCTCTTGAACCGGGACAGTTTGATCTTGCCTAGTTGTACACCCAGCTTGTCGCATACCTGTTCTGCCAGCTTAGGGTTCGATGAACCGGAAAAAATACGTAACGAATGCTGCATAATGCCCTCCCGAGGGTTGAAGTCCCAATATAATCCTTTATCAGTCTAAAAGTGAATGTTCAAAAAAAACGATTTTCAGTACCTTTTGAACTACCTCTAAAAAGGTTATTTCCTACCCTCATTATACTCCACTGCCTTATACATTTAAAGAAAGGAACGAGCGCTGTCGGCCTTCAAAAACGGCTACCTCCGTACAGCCCAGCTCACGCAGGAGCGCCTCGGCCTCAGGCAGATAATCGCCCAGCTTCAGCGGATCATGTGCATCGGAGCCAAGGGTCAGCGGAATCCCCAATTGAATGGCCTCCATTAACATCCGGCGACCAGGGAACATCTCTGCACATGGCTTCGATAATCCTGATGCATTGAGCTCCATGGCACAGCCACTTTTCGCGATAGCTTGCAGCGCTGCATTCTCCAGAGCTATACGCTCTTCAGTCTGCTCTGGTGCCGGAGTGAAGCCAAAGCGCTTGATTACATCCGTGTGACCCATAATATCGTACATTCCCGTCGCTGCTGCTTTGCTCACAGCATCATAGTACTGACGATAAACTTCCAATACGTCTTTCCCTTCCCAATGATGGGTCTGGCGAAAATCCGTAATGTCCCATTCCCCGAGGAAATGAACTGATCCAATCACATAGTCCCATGGGTACCGCTCAATAATGGCCCGGATTTCCGTCTCCCAGCCTTCAATATAGTCGCCTTCAAGGCCGACACGTACATCGATCTGACCACGGTAGCGCTCCTTCAGAGAGAAACACTCTTCCACGTAACGCGGCAGCTCGTCCATCGGCATGGCCATCTCAGGATAATATTGAGCGGGGTCTACATGCAGCAAGGGCATGTGATCCGACAGCCCGATCTGCGACAGGCCAATCTCTACCCCACGCTGCACATAAGCCTCCAGCTTGCCAACCGCATGACCACACCGCTCATGGTGTGTATGATAGTCTATAAGCACAGGCTCGCCTCCTAATCGCGGCGAGGCCGCTCGTGGCGACGGCTCAACTCTGACATGATGTCATCCAGCGGCAGCTTGCGCTCTTGC
Organism: Paenibacillus sp. OK076; assembly: GCF_900110055.1. NCBI lineage: Bacteria > Bacillati > Bacillota > Bacilli > Caryophanales > Paenibacillaceae > Paenibacillus > Paenibacillus sp. OK076. The sequence goes on along the minus strand of NZ_FOCH01000008.1, from coordinate 14,807 downwards.
AACAGAACGAGCAAGTGGTACATCAGGTCACTGACCTCAAGACGAAGCTCGTCATTGTCTTTATTTTTGGCGGCGATAATCGTCTCGGACGCTTCTTCACCGATTTTTTTCAGAATTTTATCAACGCCTTTATCGAACAGGTACGTCGTATATGCGCCTTCCGGACGCTCGCGTTCACGCTCTGCAATGACTGATTCCAGTTCAGCCAGTACTTCAAAACGACTTTCGGAGCTAGCACTTGAAGTCGCTGCACTAGAATCACTTGAGGTCTGGTCAGCCGATTGTTCTGGCAAGCCCACGATTTCATTATGGAAACACGTCACCGCTCCGGTGTGGCAAGCAGGACCATTCGGTTTTACCTCAACCAATAAGGTATCGCCATCACAATCGTATTTCAATGAAGTAATGGTCTGTACGTTGCCTGAAGTTGCACCCTTGTGCCACAGCTCTTGACGCGAGCGCGACCAAAACCACGTTTCACCGGATTCCAGTGACAATTTCAGCGATTCCCGGTTCATATAAGCCATCATCAGAACTTGACGCGTCTTTGCATCCTGCACAATGGCAGGTACCAAACCATCGCTCCAGCGAATGTGTTCTACAACCTGCTCCAAGGATAACTGCTCCTTGATCTCATTGCTTACGTTAGTCACGGATCTCCACCCCTTGCTCTCTCAAATGTTGTTTTAACGCCGGAACGGCGATTTCTTTGTAATGGAATATCGTTGCTGCTAGACCTGCGTCCGCTTTGCCTGTCGTGAACACATCATAGAAATGGGATTCCTTGCCGGCACCGCCTGAAGCAATGACCGGAATACGTACCGATTCGGATACCGCTGCGGTCAGCTTCAGATCGAATCCGTCCTTCGTTCCGTCCGCGTCCATGCTTGTCAGCAGAATTTCGCCAGCGCCTAAGGCCTCCGCCTGTTTAACCCACTCCAGCGCCTTAATCCCTGAAGGTTTACGTCCACCATGCGTATACACTTCCCATTCGCCCCATGCCTCATTATACTTGGCGTCAATTGCAACAACGATACACTGGGAGCCAAAGCGGCGTGCCCCGTCTGCAATCAGCTGAGGATTAAGCACAGCCGCTGTATTTACCGCAATCTTGTCCGCTCCTGCACGCAGAATGCGCTTCATGTCTTCCACCTTGGAGATCCCTCCACCTACGGTAAAAGGAATGGCGATCTCGCCTGCGGTTTGCCGCACCACTTCTTCCATCGTTTCGCGGCCTTCCACAGAAGCGGAGATATCGAGAAACACCAGTTCGTCCGCACCCTCGCGGTCATACAGCGCCGCCAGCTCCACCGGATCACCCGCATCGCGGAGATTGACGAAGTTAACGCCTTTGACAACCCGGCCGTCCTTTACGTCCAGACAAGGAATGATTCTTTTTGCCAGCATGCTCCTCTTCCTCTCTATCCGATTATCGCATACCTGTATAAGTTCAACTATAGAACATTCACACTAGTCACTCCGATGACAGAACAGCCTTACGATCGCTGTTATCCCCAGATTTTTCGATCTGTTTAAAGGGAAAATCCGGGGATAAAGGTGAACGTTTCATTTCCTCAGGTTATTTCTGTCCTCTATGTTATCGTGCAAATGTTTATTTGAGCTTATATAGTACGGCTATTATTTATTAACCGCGTTCACCGCTTCGGACAGATCAATACTGCCAGTATACAGTGCTTTTCCTACGATTGCTCCTCCAACACCATCTTCCGCATGCTTGCTTAAACGAAGCAGGTCATCCATAACACTTACGCCCCCCGAAGCAATCACTGTACGGCCACTCGCCTTTGCAAGAGACACGATCGCTTCCACGTTAGGACCCTGCATCATGCCATCACGGGAGATGTCTGTGAAAATGAAGGTTTCGGCACCGAATGCCGCCAGCTCCTTCGCCAGTACCTCAGCCTGAACTTCCGATGTCTCAAGCCATCCACGTGTCGCCACATAGCCGTTGCGTGCATCGATACCAATAGCTACTTTGTCTCCATACCGTCCCAGTACTTCTTCTGTAAAAGCGCGATCTTCAATCGCAGCTGTCCCGATAATCAGACGACTTACACCGAGACCCAGCAAACGCTCTACATCAGCCACTGTACGAAGACCTCCCCCCACCTGAACAGGCACGTTCACGGCCGAAGCAATACGTCCGATCAGCTCATCATTCACGGGATGACCTGCTTTTGCACCATCCAGATCCACTAGATGAACGTATGTACCACCTTGCTTCTCCCAGGAAAGAGCAACTTGAACCGGGTCATCGTTATATACCGTCTCCTGATTGTAATCTCCCTGCACCAGTCTTACACATTTGCCGTCCCGGATATCAATTGCCGGATATATGATAAAAGATGACATACAAGGCCTCCTGAATATATTCATATTTGTCTCTATATAAATTGAAACTAAAGAATATTTACACTTGCCACTCCGATGACAGAACAACCTTCCGAGCGCTGTTATCCCCAGATTTATTTTGAATCCCTTATTTAAAGGGGAAAAATCCGGGGATAAAGGCGTAGCGTATGATTCCGATGCAGCTTTCTTTCAGAAAACTTTTAGCTCCGCTTCTTCAGGTTTTTTCTGTCCTCTCCGCTATCGTGTAAATGTTTAGTTCAATTTATATAGATTAGATTTTATATAAGTTTAGTTACGTATTATTTTATAAGGATGAAATTAAAAAATCATATGATCCCGAATTATGGTTACGCCTTCGATTCCGTCAATGCCAGGAAGTTTCCAAGCAGCTTCATACCCAGCTCACCGCTCTTCTCCGGGTGGAACTGCATGCCGAAATTGGAGCCTCTGCCAACAATCGCCGTAACCGGATGTCCGTAATCCGTTACTGCCAATAGATCGCTCTCTACGCCCGTACGTGCATGATATGAATGGACAAAATAGACATGACTTGCCTCAAGCCCCGCGAATAGCGGATTTTCCGGGTGCAGGAACTGCAAACGATTCCAGCCCATATGTGGAACCTTTAATTCTCCCGGTGCGAATCGCACCACTTTACCCGGCAAAATATTCAATCCTTCATGCTCGCCATGCTCCTCACTTGAGCTGAACAACAGCTGCATGCCCAGACAGATCCCGAGCAGCGGTGTTGGTCCAGCTGCTGCTTCCTTCACCACAGCGTCCAATCCACTCTCTCGCAAGTGCACCATGGCATCGCCAAATGCACCTACACCTGGCAAAATCACACCATCTGCACCAAGAATCGCATCCCGGTCACCTGTGACCAGCGCTTCGTAGCCAAGACGTTCGACCGCTTTGCCGACGCTGTGCAGGTTCCCCATACCGTAATCGACAATTGCAATCGCCATCGTCTACAGCACTCCCTTCGTGGAAGGCACACCTGTTACACGTGGATCAATCGTTGTTGCCTCATCCAATGCACGTCCCAGTGCTTTGAAGATCGCCTCGATCATGTGATGTGTATTTTGTCCATAGTGCACGATAACGTGCAATGTAATACGCGCTTCCAGCGCCAGTTTCCACAGGAACTCATGTACTAGCTCAGTCGAGAAGCTGCCCACTTGCTGAGACGGGTATTGTGCACGGTACTCAAAGTGAGGGCGGTTGCTGACATCGATGACTACCTGAGCGAGAGCCTCATCCATCGGCACAAATACACTAGCATAACGTTTAATGCCCCGCTTGTCACCCAATGCTTCACGAAGAGCCTGTCCCAGACAGATCCCGATATCCTCCACCGTGTGGTGGTCATCAATATCAACATCGCCGCGCGCCTGTACGTTCAGATCGAATTGGCCATGCTTTGTGAACAGATCGAGCATATGATTTAGGAAAGGTACGTCCGTTTCAATCTCGGATTGCCCGGTTCCATCTACGGCAAAAGAAAGCTGAATGTTCGTTTCATTTGTTTTGCGGTCTACCTCTGCCTGACGTACAGCACCCTTGTTCTGAAGGTCCAAACCATTATCCTGCTTATCCATTATCCGATTCCGCCTTTCCTTCCTGTTCTAACCGTACAGCGATCGCACGGGCGTGTCCTTCGAACCCTTCATTCCGGGCCAGCTCTATAATAGCCGCTCCATTTTGGAACAGCGCTTCCTTGCTGTAATAGATCAAACTCGATTTTTTGATAAAATCATCCACGTCCACAGGTGAACTGAAACGGGCCGTTCCATTTGTCGGAATGATGTGATTCGGTCCGGCAAAATAATCCCCTACCGGCTCCGAGCTATACGGGCCGAGGAAGATTGCTCCGGCATTCTCGATCCGGCCAGCGTAAGCCATCGGCTCCTGCACCATGATCTCCAGATGCTCCGGTGCGAGCCGGTTCACCACATCGATTCCCTCATCGATGGAATCGACCACAATAATCGCGCCATGCTGCTCCACGGAAGCAGCAGCGATATCGCGCCGCGGCAGCACTTCCAGCTGCTGCCGCACTTCGGCCTGCACGGCTTCCGCCAGCACGGCCGAGGTCGTGACGAGAATGGCCGATGCCATCTCGTCATGCTCCGCCTGCGACAACAGGTCTGCGGCGACATACACCGGATTCGCCGTATCATCGGCGAGCACCACAATCTCACTCGGCCCGGCGATACTATCGATATCGACTGCGCCGTACACCTCGCGCTTCGCGAGCGCCACGTAAATATTGCCCGGTCCACAGATCTTGTCGACCGGGGCAATACTCTCCGTGCCGTAAGCGAGGGCGGCGATCGCCTGAGCGCCGCCAACCCGGTACATCTCGCTCACGCCTGCTTCCGCAGCAGCCACGAGAATGTACGGGTTAATGCCTTCACCGCCATTCGTTGACGGCGGCGTCACCAAAACAATCTCCGGCACGCCAGCCACCTGTGCCGGAATCACATTCATCAGCACTGACGAAGGGTACGCTGCTTTGCCGCCAGGTACATACACGCCGACCCGCTTCAGCGGCCGGATCACCTGGCCCAGCAGACTGCCGTCCGGCTGCCAATCCATCCATGAGTTGCGTTTCTGCTTCTCATGAAACGCACGAATGTTCGCGGCGGCCTGACGGATCGCCGTCACGAAGGAAGGCTCCACGGCTGCATAAGCCGCCTGCAGCTCTTCCTGCGGCACGCGCAGATCAGCAGCCGTCAGCTTCGTGCGATCAAGCTGCTCTGTGTAACGCAGCAGTGCCGCATCTCCTTCCCGGCGAATGTCGCTGACAATGCGCCGTACCGCTTCATTTTGCTCCGTTGTACCGTATTCGACTTCCCGCTTCAGATCAAACTCCCGTGCAGGTACAATTTTCATGCGTACATCCTCCCTGTCCGTCCTAGTAATGCCTGTGAAATTTTAATTTCTTTAATACCACTAATGCCCATATGTCCTATATGATCAATTGCAGATGAATGAACTCATTCCACCGTGCAAGATACATTCTTATACGCCGCATTTACCCCCGATAAATTCCTGCCGACACCTCATTCGAGGCTGGAATAACCTGCTGGAGAGCATCGCATAATGCCTGAATCCGTGCGTTCTTCATCCGATAGCTGACCCGATTGGCAATAAGGCGGCTTGTAATATCCAGAATACCCGTCATCTCCACGAGTCCGTTCTCACGCAGCGTCTGACCCGTCTCTACCAGATCGACAATCCGGTCAGCCAGACCGATCAGTGGCGCCAGTTCGATGGAACCGTTCAGTTTGATCACTTCCACCTGCTGTCCTTGCTCGCGGAAATACTGGGAGGCAATCCTCGGGTACTTTGTTGCAACCCGCTGCTGAATGCCAGGCGTCCAGTCCGGTAGTCCAATAACAGACATGCGACACTGTGCGATTCCCAGGTTCAACAATTCGTATACGTCCCGATTTTCCTCAAGCAGAACGTCTTTACCCACTATACCAATATCCGCTACTCCATACTCCACATACGTTGGCACGTCTACAGGCTTCGCCATGATGAACTCCATTCCCGCTTCCGGCACTTCGATAACCAATTTGCGCGTATCGTCCACGTCTACCGGAATATCAAGCCCTGCTTCGCGGAACAGTTTGGAGGCTTTCTTATAGATTCGGCCCTTCGGCATAGCTACCTTCAAAATATCCGACATCTCAGCGTCCTCCTCCTTCTTCAGATGCGAACGTGATAACCTGTTCATTCTGAATCGTCTTCCCACCAGTTATGGCACCAACTTTTGTTACACTTACCTCTGCCTCATCTTCCGAAAGCAGAGACGTGACTACATTTTGACCGATGCTGCGTAGTCTCGCCGCCTCCGTTAGAGCCTCTGCCCGGCGTTCCGAAGTATATTGAATAAGGACAGGCTTCTTCTCTTCCATCGTAATTCCATGAACACCATCGATAATCCGGTTTGTTTTGAGTGCAAACCCTGTAGCCGGTAATGAACGGCCAAACTGCTGTAACAGATTATCATATCGTCCACCGCTGCATACCGGGGATCCTAGCTCTGCCGCATACCCTTCAAACGTCATGCCTGTATAATAGGAGAAATCACCAATCATCGTCAGATCAATCAATACATGCTCAGAGACACCATACGCTTCCAACACCTCGAATACTGCACAGAGATGCGCAATGGACTGTGCTGCTTCAGTACTTGAACTCAGCTCTGCTGCGTGTGTACATACTTCTTTACCGCCACGCAGACGCAAAATGGCTTCAAGCTGCTCCTTCAGTTTCGGTTCTAGATTCAATGCTTCAATGGATTGGCGATAGCCGACATAATCACGTCCCAGCAATCCTTCTTTCAACTGTTCCTGTTGTACCGTTTGACCCGGAATGACTTCTTCCAGTAATCCGTTCAGAAATCCCATATGACCCATCGCAATTTTAAAGGAAGATACACCCGCTGCCTGCAAAGAAGCGATCGCAAGTGCTACAACTTCTGCATCTGCTTCCGGCGAATCATCACCGACAAGCTCTACACCCGTTTGGAAAAATTCTGCCTCACGCCCCGCTTCCTCTTCAATGGAACGAAACACATTTGCATGATAGGACAGACGCAGAGGAAGCTGCTCATCCTTCAATAGAGAAGAGACCACCCGTGCAATCGGAGCTGTCAGATCTGATCTTAGTACCAGCGTAGTCCCGCGACTGTTCAATAATTTAAACAGCTTGCGATCCGATGTGGAACTCGCTACACCTACGGTATCGTAGTATTCAATCGTTGGCGTAATGATTTGACGGTAACCCCAGCGTTCCATGCATTCCAGTACATTCCGCTCAATGGTTCGCAGCTTGGTCACCACATGTGGTGTATAGTCACGAAAACCTGTCGGTTTTTCAAAGCCTTTTGGTTTGGACATTGGTATTATTCACCCCGAGTCAGTAATTTAAGATTGGTAGACGTTCTATTTCAACAGGATTTATGTAGTGTAAATCCCCGTTCTATCTTGTAACCTGAATTCTTATCGTTGCTGCCAGGCAGCTTTCAGAAAATGTTTAGTACATGTTCATTGATGCTTAACTATACTTAACTTCTGTCCTATTTCTTTAACATGGTAAAGTGCTAACAAACTAAAGGATATGGGATATGATAACATGAATGACCATCCATCGTCAACAATACAGCCCCTTTGAGGTGCTTGTACTACATCCTCCAATTTGATGCCATTTCTAAACATGAATCTAATTATCTGTATACGAAAAAAGCTGCCATCAGCAGCTTTCTTACTCCAGTCGTTCGACTTATTGCTCTTCCCTGACTGAACCATTCAGGTTAATTTTCGTCCGTGTATTCTTTGTGATAATCTTTTCTAATATATCCGCAGGCCGTCTCCCAAAATCATTACTCATCAGCCTTTATGACAATCTCCTCTGCTGAAGCATTGGAGCGAGACAGATCACGAAGTGGATTCCCGCCTACAAAAGCTCCCGGAGCTACATCCTTATGAACGACTGCACCTGCAGCTACAACCGCACCGTCTCCGATGGTCACACCCGGCAGGATGGTTGAATTTGCACCGATCAGTACATTTTCCCCGATAATTACCTCACCGAGTCTGTACTCTTTAATAAGATACTCGTGAGCCAGGATCGTGGTGTTGTAACCAATGACGGAATTTTCGCCTACCGTAATTTTCTCCGGAAAGAAAACATCAACCATCACCATCAATCCAAACGCCGTATGTTTACCCACCTTCATGCCAAGCATGCGACGATAGATCCAGTTCTTGACCGATAGAATCGGACAGTACCGTGACAACTGAATCCAGATAAAATTGCGCACGCCTTTCCACGGACTCACAGTCTTATAGATATGCCAAAGTGCGTTATGGCCTTCTACGGGATAGCGGGTTACTTTTCTCATGAACGTTCCGTTTCAATCAGCTTAAGCAAGTCCTTCATGTCGTGCAAAATGTAATCCGGGTTATATCCGCTTAATACGGTCTCTCCCTTAAGGGACCAGGCTACGCCTGCCGCAAGCGCACCCGCATTCTGTGCCGATTGAATATCGACTGGGCTGTCACCCACCATCAATGTTTTGGACGGATCTGCACCCAACTCTTCGATCGCCTTCAGGACCGGTTCAGCATGCGGTTTGGGATTGGTTACATCGGTAACTGTCACAATCGATTTCATATACTTCAACAGGTCGAAACGCTCCAGCACCTTAAGAGTAGATGGACGAATCTTTGTCGTGACAACACCCATCACGATTCCTGCCTCATGAAGAGCTTCAATGACCTCAATTACGTGAGGAAACGGCTGAACCATCGCCTCATGATGAACGTCGTTGTATGCCCGATATCCTTTGACATACTCCGCAACGTCCTCTTTCCCAGAGAACGTACGCATCTGATTCTCCAGTGTTCCCCCCATATGAGGAATGATCTGTTCGCGTGTCCAAGGGGTGGATAACTGCAAATCCTCCATTACATGAAGGAAAGAGTTAATAATTAACTCATTCGTATCAATAATCGTTCCATCCAGATCAAACAAAACCGTGTCAATCATGTTGCATTACTCCTTTTTCTCTTCAGCTTGCTTCAGATCCTCTTTGGTCGAGACTGGAGTTACCGTGTCCTCTTTACCTGCAACCGGGCCTGTGTGCACCATATCATCCGATGATTCTGAAGGAACCTTGGAAGATACAATCGGATCACTATAACGTACATTTGCCTTGCCTGTCATTCTTCTCACGACGATGAAGACTACCGCAACAATAATGATCCCAATAGCCAGCAGCTGCGAAATTCTTACGTTACCATAGGCTGGATCAAGATATCCTTGCTCGAAGCCCATAGCTGTCATCGGTGACCATAATCCATTAACCATGGAGGCAACCCATTGAGGAGCCTGGAATCCCAGACTGTCGGTACGCAGCGCTTCGATAAAGAAACGACCGATCGAGTACCAGATAAAATAGGACATAAACAGCTCACCAGCACGCAGAAACTTCTGACGACGAAGCACCAGCAAGATGACCAAACCAACAAGACTCCACATCGATTCATACAAAAATGCAGGATGATGGAATACACCTTCCACATTCATCTGATTAACGATAAAGTCTGGCAAATGAAGCTTGTCTCTCAAAAATGATTCTTCTACAGGACCACCATAGGCCTCTTGGTTTACAAAGTTACCCCAGCGTCCGATCATTTGTCCAACGATCAATCCAGGTGCACAGATGTCGGCCATGCGCCAGAAATTATACCCTTTACGACGGAAGAAAATGACTGCACATATGATTGCACCAATCAGTGCGCCATATATGGCGATACCACCATTCCATATTTTAAAGACATCCCACAAATTATCCTTATAATCGTCCCATCGAAATGCCACGTAGTATATGCGGGCACCGATAATGGCAGAAGGCACACCAAGCAGAACCATGTCCATGAACACTTCCTGCGGAATGTTATACCGTTTGCCTTCCCGGATGACAAGCAGCAAACCTACAAGTGCCGCTGTACCGAGTATAAGCCCGTACCAGTGAACCTTTAACGCTCCGATGGAGAACGCAATCGGGTTCAACAGTAATAATGTATCCATTCATTCACACTCCTATAAATTGACTCATTCACAAGCATGACCAATTGCTGCATGTCTCCACCACTCTATACAGAAGTAGAACACATCATCAATTGGCCTTTAATCATATAATAGGTCCTTCTCTTCTTAGTCCATGTCTTCCATATCTTCAGAGATCGTTGCTGTCAGCTTGTTCGTAAATTGCAGTGCAGCATTCAGACCCATCTGTTTCAAGCGATAGTTCATTCCCGCTACTTCAATGATAACAGCCAAGTTCCGTCCCGGACGAACAGGAATCGTTACAAGTGGTACATCTGTGTCAATGATGCGAGTCGTCTCTTCATCCAGACCAAGACGATCATATTGTTTATCCTGCTGCCAAGCTTCCAGACGAACAACCAGTGTAATTCGTTTGTTATTACGTACCGCTCCCGCACCGAACAATGTCATTACGTTGATGATGCCGACGCCACGGATCTCAAGCAGGTGACGGATCAATTCTGGTGCAGTTCCATGCAGCTGGAAGTCTGATGTCTGACGAATTTCTACCGCATCATCGGCAATCAATCGGTGACCACGTTTCACAAGTTCCAGTGCAGTCTCACTCTTACCAATGCCGCTGCTTCCCGTGATCAACATCCCTACACCATACACATCACAGAGTACACCGTGAATTGTTGCTGTAGGGGCGAGTTTTTTCTCCAGGAATCCAGTAATCCGGCTTGATAGAATCGTTGTAGCCATGTTGCTGCGAAGCACGGCCAGGTTCTGTTCTTCACTGATGTCAATCAGTTCCTGTGGCACTTCAAGTCCTCGGGTTACTACGATACATGGCGTTTCTTCCGTACAAAGGCGCTGCATCCGATCACGGCGCTCATCTTCCGGCAACATTGCAAAAAAGGCCAGCTCTGTTCTACCAAGCAGCTGTACCCGTTCTTGTGGATGATATTCAAAATAACCGGCCATTTCCAGGCCAGGACGGTTCAAATCGTCTACAGTAATGACTCTCTTCAGTCCGTGAGATCCAGAAACAACCTCCAACTGGAACTGTTGTACCAATTCAGATACTTTCACTTTTTTCGCCATTTGTCTCTTCCTTTCAGCATTCGCTGCCCTCTATGTACATCAGCATAAGCGTCATTCCATTGCCTTAATAGCGCATTCATGTTGTTTGTTACAGCATCTAACCTTCAAATAATCTTAAATGAATTCCGGGATGAATGCAATCTTGGCTTCCACCCGTTTAAGAGTAAAAAAGCCCCTTCCAGCAATAACGGAAGGGGCTCAGATTACAATGTATAATTGCATTAACTGATAGATTCCATCGTTACCGATGAATCTCAGTACTATTAGTCTTGAAGAAGAACGTTTGCTTCAGTCTCTTTGTCAAAGATATGAACTTTGTTCATGTCAATTGCCATTTTAACTGTGGAACCATCACGAGTGTTGGAACGTCCGTCTACACGTGCGATTGTAGTGTCGTTACCTACACCGCTCAAGTAGAGGAGCATTTCGTGACCCAGGTTCTCTGTTACGTCTACGTGTGTAGAGAATACAGAGTTCGGGGATGCTTCCAGGAATACTGGCTCTTCGTGAATGTCTTCTGGACGAACACCCAGAATGACTTCTTTGCCAATGTATCCTCTTGATTTCAGCACTTGTGCTTTACCTTGTGGGATTTCAACGTCCACACCAGGAGCTACGAAATGCAGGCTAGCACCTTGCTCAGCCAATTTACCCGAGATAAAGTTCATTGTCGGGGAACCGATGAAACCAGCTACGAACAAGTTAGCAGGGTGGTTGTAAAGCTCTTCCGGAGAAGCTGCTTGTTGGATGATACCATCCTTCATAACAACGATCCGATCACCCATTGTCATTGCTTCAATCTGGTCATGCGTTACGTAGATAACAGTTGTTTCCAAACGTTTCGCAAGTTTAGTGATCTCAGCACGCATTTGACCACGCAGTTTGGCATCCAAGTTGGAGAGAGGCTCATCCATCAAGAACACTTGTGGATCACGGACGATCGCACGTCCCAGAGCGACACGCTGACGTTGACCACCGGACAATGCCTTAGGTTTACGCTCAAGCAAATGCTCGATATCCAGGATTTTAGCTGCTTCACGTACACGTTTGTCGATCTCATCTTTTTTCACTTTACGCAATTTCAGACCAAACGCCATGTTTTGGTATACGCTCATATGCGGATACAAGGCATAGGATTGGAATACCATCGCGATATCGCGGTCTTTAGGAGCAACGTCATTAACGACACGGTCACCGATATAGAGTTTACCTTCAGAAATTTCCTCAAGGCCTGCGATCATACGCAGTGTTGTTGATTTACCACAACCGGACGGACCTACCAGTACCAGAAACTCTTTATCTTTAATGTCCAGGTTAATATCAACTACTGTTGCTTTATCAGAACCCGGGTATTTTTTGAAAATATGCTCTAAACGTACACCAGCCATGATTGTTGCCTCCTCAGAGATCATTTTGTAATCGAATACATTTTGTAGTTTTATATTAACCCATTTACATGATGTTTGACTATTCGCAAACTGCACAAAAATATCAAAGCTTTTTCGTCACTTTGTACATAAGCAATAAAAGTCGCACCAGAACAGCACTTTCGAAGTTTCTGACATCATATCCGATCTCCTGTTTGATCTTATCCAAACGATATACCAAGGTATTTCGATGAATGAAGAGTCGCTTTGCCGTCTCGCTGACATTACAATCGAGATTGAAGAAGGTCTCCAGCGTAGCCAGTGTCTCACTATCATTAAATAACACAGTGCCTCTGCCCGTTTCCTGTATAAAACGAAGACGCTGTTGCACAGGAATGCTATCTACCAAACGTTCGAGTTGCAGATCCCAAGGGAGATGGATGTGTTGTGCGACATGGAAAGCCCTGCCCAAGTGAACACTCTCTTGAAGAAGTGCCGTGACAGGAGATAGCTGCTTTGCAGGGATACACGGTAAGGATGCAGACAAATGAAACACACCCGCCCACTCGCTGGCAACCAATTCATAGAGCCCCTGACAAAAGGCATTCAATAAGTCCTTTCTGGCTTCTGTTGTATCCTCTTCAGCTTCGCCAGTGACAATCTGTTCATCACCTAGAAAAACCCACTCCTGCTCTCCTACAGGAATCAGTATAATTTCTTCTCCGAAGTAACTTTCGAGCAACTTATTCAATTCCTTCGAACGTATGCGATGAGCATCAGGTGTCTCACATTGCAGCAAAAATGGGATTTTCTCTGTGTTCAATTCTCCATCCAGCGAATAATGATCCGGAATGGGTTCCTGCTGGACTTTTTGCTCGATCTGCTTCCGAAGCCATTGTCCCAATTCAGCAAGCTGTTGTTCTCTATCGTTTTCATAAATCACTGGCTGTTCTTCATCTAGCGCTTCCCTATGACTACTAATGAGAAGTTCAATTAAACGCTGTACTTCCAGCGTAACGGCATTAACAGAGCATGCCCAATATAAAACAGTACCTTCTTTCTCGTTCATCCCAACTTTAAAATAGATACGGTCTCCTATACACCAACTGCTTACATCCGTATCCAAACCATCCATCATCTCATCATCCTGCATGAAACCTTCGGCTTCTTTTGTAAGAGTATTATGAGCCACTGGGACCGTTCTACGGTGAGTTGAGCTTGATCCATATTGATTCCATTCTTCTATAGTTATCACGGATTCGTCCAATGTAGTACCTATAATTGCTTCAATTTGTTGTTTTAGATCAGGTATGAGCTTCATATAATGAACGCCACCACTCTGCTTTTTTCTATTATTTTATCATATCTTGCGCAGCATCGCCTTTTTCAGTCGTTATCATAGGTTTCCACATTAATAATTTATTTATCTATAACAAAAAAGAGTGATTGATCAAATTAATGATCAATCACTCTTTCTTAAAAGATGAGTCATGAAGGGCTCGAACCTTCGACACCCTGATTAAAAGTCAGGTGCTCTACCAACTGAGCTAATGACTCGAAAAACTGGTGGAGGATGATGGATTCGAACCACCGAACCCGTACGGGAGCAGATTTACAGTCTGATGCGTTTGGCCACTTCGCTAATCCTCCAGGATTATATGGTGGCTCGGGACGGAATCGAACCGCCGACACGAGGATTTTCAGTCCTCTGCTCTACCGACTGAGCTACCGAGCCTTATTTAATTTTTTAGATTAATGGCGGAACCGACGGGATTCGAACCCGCGATCTCCTGCGTGACAGGCAGGCATGTTAGGCCAACTACACCACGGTTCCAGGCATTAATGGTGCCGGCGAGAGGACTTGAACCCCCAACCTACTGATTACAAGTCAGTTGCTCTACCAGTTGAGCTACACCGGCGTATATGGTGGAGGCTGAGGGGATCGAACCCCCGACCCTCTGCTTGTAAGGCAGATGCTCTCCCAGCTGAGCTAAGCCTCCTGGGTAATATGGTAGCGGCGGAGGGGATCGAACCCCCGACCTCACGGGTATGAACCGTACGCTCTAGCCAGCTGAGCTACACCGCCATATTAATAATATTGATCTTGATTGCTTGTCCATCTTAGGTAAAGATGGCGGAGAGAGAGGGATTCGAACCCTCGCACCGCTTACGCAGTCTAACCCCTTAGCAGAGGGTCCCCTTATAGCCACTTGGGTATCTCTCCAAATAGACAATCATGAACAATGCTTACAAGGATTGCTCCCTGAAAACTAGATCCGAAACGAAATTTGCGATGTATAACCTGCATATCTTGGATAAGCCCTCGACCGATTAGTACTGGTCAGCTCCATGCATTGCTGCACTTCCACCCCCAGCCTATCTACCTCGTCG